>JBFGTT010000198.1:0-6637 GCA_041565995.1 Rhodothermales bacterium | reverse complement strand
CGCCCGCTCCGGCGTGAACATCTCGTCGTACGCCGCGCCCAGCGCGTAGTCCGAAGCAATCAAGGGATGCACCGAGACCTGTTCCATCGTCGTTCCTGGCAGGGTGTGTGCCATGCTCAAATAACCCGGGTTGTGACCTATTTGGAAGGACGCGGGGAGGGGACACGGAGATGGGTTTTCTCACCATGTCCCCGCGTCTCCGTGTCCCCGCGTCGCTTCGGGCAACGTGCCAACGCCAAAGGACGCAACCGGGGCTAAAATAATAAAGAACGCACGCCCTCACACCCCCGCCTTCCGGAATGCCGCGTTGACGATCTCGACGGCCTCGTGCTGGATCTGCTCCAGGTGCGCCGCGCCCTTGAAGCTCTCGGCGTAGACCTTGTAGATGGCCTCGGTGCCGGAGGGCCGGGCGGCAAACCAGCCGTGCTCGGTGACCACCTTCAGCCCGCCGATCTCGGCGTCGTTGCCGGGCGCGCGCGTCAGCCGGGCCAGGATCGGCTCGCCGGCCATCTCGGCGGCCTCCACCATCTCCGGCGAGAGCCTGCTGAGGGCGGCGCGCTGCTCGGCACTCGCCGGCGCGTCGATGCGCTGGTAGACGGGGCTGCCGAAGGCGTCTTCGAGCGCCCGGTAGTGCTCGCCGGGGTCGCGGCCCGTCACGGCGGTGATCTCGGCGGCCAGCAGGGCCAGCAGCAGGCCGTCCTTGTCGGTAGTCCAGACGGTGCCGTCGGTGCGCAGGAACGAGGCGCCGGCGCTCTCCTCTCCGCCGAAGCCGAAGGAGCCGTCGAGCAACCCCTCGACGAACCACTTGAACCCCACCGGCACCTCGCAAAGCCGACGCCCCAGGCGCCCGGCCACGCGGTCGATCATCGAACTGGAGACGAGCGTCTTGCCCACAGCGGCGTCCGCGCGCCAGCCGGGCCGGTGCCGGAACAGGTACTCGACCGCCACGGCCAGGTAATGGTTCGGGTTCATCAGGCCCGCGTTGCGCGTGACGATGCCGTGGCGGTCGGTGTCCGGGTCGTTGCCGAAGGCGACGTCGAAGCGGTCCTTGAGGTCGATCAGGCCGGCCATCGCGTAGGGCGAGGAGCAGTCCATCCGGATCTTGCCGTCCTTATCGACCCGCATGAACGAGAACGTCGGATCTACGCGGCGGTTGACGACCTCGACGTCCAGCCCGTACGCCTCGGCGATGTCTTCCCAGTAGTGCAGCGCCGCCCCGCCCATCGGATCGACGCCCAGCTTGAGGCCGGCGGCGCGGACGGCCTCCAGGTCAACGACGTGCCGGAGGTCGGCCACGTAGGGCGCTGCGAAGTCGTGCTCGTGCGTGGTCTCGGCCTTCAGCGCGCGGGCCAGCGGCATACGTTTCACCGCGTTGAGGCCGCCCCGCAGGATCTCGTTGGCGCGGTCCTCGACGACCTGCGTCGTCTCGGCGCCCGCCGGCCCGCCCGTGGGCGGGTTGTACTTGAAGCCGCCGTCCTCGGGCGGGTTGTGCGAGGGGGTGATGACGACGCCGTCGGCCAGCCCCGCCTTGCGGCCCCGGTTGTAGGTCAGGATGGCGCGCGAGACGGCGGGCGTCGGCGTGAAGCCCAGGCCCCGCTGGATCATCAGGTGCGCGCCGTTGGCGGCAAAGACTTCGATGGCCGTCGCCTGCGCCGCCTCCGAGAGCGCGTGCGTGTCCATCCCCAGAAACAGCGGCCCGTCGATGCCCTCGGCGGCGCGGTACTCGCAGAGGGCCTGGCAGATGGCCAGGATGTGGGCTTCGTTGAAGGTGTGCGCCAGCGAGGATCCCCGGTGCCCCGACGTGCCGAAGGCCACCTGCTGCGCAGAGTCGTCGGCCTCCGGCGCGTGCGTGTAGTAGGCCGCTACGAGCCTGGGGACGTTGACGAGCAGATCGAGGGGCGCCGGCTTGCCGGCCAGTTCGTGCAGCGCCACGGTTTTCTCTGGGTAGGGAGGAGGGGAGGCGCGGCTCATTGAGCGTGGTGCCTTCCGGGGAAGCGGAAAACGGAAAGCGTGAAACGTAAGGGTGCCCTGCTGAAACGGTGCCGCGAAGCGCCCTTACGTTTCACGTTTCAATCCAGCGCGAACCACGCCGGGTCGAACGTGATCTTGGTGCCCTGCACGGCGGCCTCGTTGGCTTTGAGGGCTACCACGGCGGCCTCGAAGCCCTGTTGATAGCCGGCCACGGGCGCAAACGGACCGTAGAAAAAGTTGTCCATGAACGCCTTGAGCGCGTGGTAGAGCGGCGTCTCGGCGTTGGGATCGTCGGCGGCGGGGTCCTGGCCCAGCGCGTCGAGCTTGGTGGCATTGGCTACCAGGGCGATGCCTTTCTCCTTGTAGAACGAGTCTTTGCGGGCGTAGACCTCCCAGCCGAGCAGCGGCGCATCGACCTCTTTGAACATCCAGGCTTTGCTGTCGCGCAGCATAATGGTGCTGTCGCTGCCGTAGTAGAGTTCGTACATCGCGTCGAAGGAACTCGCCAGCGTGGCGTCGTAGAGCAGGTGGGTGCCGTCGGGGAAGGCAAAGACGGCCTGGACGGTGTCGGGCACTTCCCGCCCGTCGTTCCAGAGCATGATCTGGCCGAAGCCGGTGACGGAGACGGGCAGGGCCTGGTGAAACCAGAAGGCGGTGTCGAGCTGCTGCGTGCCGACCTCGCCGAGGAGGCCGGGCGAGAGGGCGGGGTCGAGGCGCCAGTTCATGGCCCGCTCGCGCTCGCGGCTGGGCGAGGTGCGGCGCCAGCTTTCCTTGGCGTGCCACTGCGCCCGCGTCATGACGGCCTTGCCGGTGGCGCCGCTGCGGATGAAGCCGAAGACGGAGCGGTACTGCGGGTCGGTGCGGTAGAGCAGCCCCGCCTGGAAGATCTGTCCCTCGGCGTCGCGGGCGGCCCGCGCGATGGCGCGCGCGTCGTCGATGGTGGCGGCCAGGGGCGCCTCGCAGTAGACGTGCTTGCCCGCCGCGAGTGCCTCCATGGCGATGTCGCGGTGCAGGTGCGTGGGCGTGGCCACGAAGACGGCCTGCACCGCCGGGTCGTCGAGCACCGCGCGGTAGTCGAGGTGGCGGCTGGCCTGCGGGACGGCGCGCTCGGCCCGCTTGAGCATCACGTCGTAGTTGTCGCAGACGGCTGCCAGGCGGGCTTCGGGCAGTCGGGCCAGCGTGGCGGCGATCTCGCGGCCCCACGGCCCGAACCCGATGACGGCGCAGGCGAGCGTCTCCTCGGGCCGCTGCCGGTCGGGGCCAATCCGGTAGACCGGTTCTTCGGGCGGGATCTGCACGACGCCGGAGAGGCCCAGCAGCAGGGAGCTTTTCTTGAGGAAGCTACGCCGGCTCAGCGGTACGAGGCCGGGCGGCCCGGCAGGGGAATCCTTCTTTTTCATGGGTCGATGGTGGGGTTAAGCGCGAACACGGTTCGGGACGGAGGAGCATAGGGAGCCTGCCGGCGCCCCGCCGTTCCCGAAATAAAGCAACGCATGTTGTGCCCTGTACCAGGGAGGACGAGGCGTAAAACGCGAAAGCAAGGACGCTGCCTCCAACGGTTGATGGCGCACCCTTACGTTTTACGTTTCACGACGTACGATTTCTCTCCATAGGACGCAACGCAAGGTAAGGTACGTCCTGGCGAGGAAAGTTTTTAAGCGCGCGGTGCCGCGAAGTTTTGCCGGGCGTGTGCACGGCGTGTGAAGACTTCGTCGCAGCAATTCGGTATTATGACAGCGCGAAGGCCGCCGGCACCGCGCCGCAAGCGCCTGTCCGAACGGCGCGTTCGATAGGCTGCGGTTCGATATTCAGAATCTCCCTCCATATCAGGGACCACCGCTATAACCAGCCCAGCGTCTCCATGCCGACACGGACCTGCCTCTGCCTTGCCGTGCTGGCGGCAGCGCTCTCCGCCTGCACCGCCACCCGCCCCTACGTGGCCCCGGAACACCGCGCCTGGCAACAACAGCCGCCCCCGCCCGACGCCGAACTGGCCTACCGCGTCTTCCTCATCGGCGACGCCGGAGCCGCCACGCCCGACCTGCCCGTGCTCCGCCTCCTCCGCCGCCACCTGGCCGACGCCGGCCCCAACAGCGCCGTCGTCTTCCTGGGCGATAACCTCTACCCCGCCGGCCTGCCCGACTCCGCCGACGCCGGTCGCCCCCGCGCCGAAGCCCGCCTGCTGGCCCAACTCGACGCCGTCAAAGCCGCTCCGGGCCGCATCGTCTTCCTGCCCGGCAACCACGACTGGGCCGACGACGGACCCGACGGCCGCGACGCCCTCGCCCGCCAGGAAGCCTTCGTCGAAACCTACCTCGACCGGGGCAACACTTTCCTCCCCGACGACGGCTTCCCCGGACCCGTCGAAGTCGAACTGACCGACCGCCTGACGCTCATCGCCCTCGACACGCAGTGGTGGCTCCATCGCTACGACAAAGCCTACGGCGACACGGACGACTACGACCTCGACGAAGACGGCGACTTCCTGCTCCAACTCGACGACGTGCTCCGGCGCAACCGCAAGCAGGACCTGCTCGTGGTGGGCCATCACCCGTTACGCTCCAACGGCGTGCACAGCGGCTACGTCCCCTGGCGCGACCACCTCTTCCCCCTCACCAAACGCGTCCCCTGGGCCTACCTGCCGCTGCCGGGCCTCGGCTCGCTCTACCCGTTCTACGTGCGCGCCTTCGGCGGGCGGCAGGACCTCGCCCACCGACGCTACCGCGCGCTCCGGCACCGCCTCGAAGAACTCTTCGAGACGCACGAACGCCTCCTCTACGCCGCCGGCCACGAACACAGCTTGCAGTACTTCCCCGCCGAGCGCTACGTCATCAGCGGCGCGGGGTCGCGGCCCGAACCGGTGGCGGGCGGCAACGGCGCCGCCTTCACCGCCGCCGCCACGGGCTTCCTCGTGCTGCGCTACTACCGCGACGGCGCCGTCTGGATCGAAGCCTGGACGCCCGAAGGCGACGACGACGCGGGCCGCCTCCTCTTTCGCGCGCGGGCCGCCGGCCCCGTCGCCGAACTCGTCGATCCCGGCGTGCCCACCGACGGCCCCCTGCCCGACTACGCCGACAGCACGGCGGTGGCCGCCGCCAACCCGTCGCTGGCCGCCGGCGGCCTCAAAGCCTTCCTCTGGGGCAGCCTCCACCGCGACGCCTGGGCCACCCCCGTCGAAGTGCCCTACCTCGACCTCGGCCGCGAGGCGGGCGGCCTCACGCCGGTCAAGCGCGGCGGCGGCCTGCAATCGACCTCGCTGCGCCTCCGGGGCGCCGACGGGCGCGAGTACGTGCTCCGGTCGATGAAAAAAGACCCCTCCCGGTCGCTCCCCGAAGGGCTGCGCCGCACCGTCGCCGGCGCCATCTCGCGCGACCAGGCCGCTTCGCAGCATCCCTTCGGCGCCTTCATCGTCCCGCCGCTGGCCCGCGCCGCCGGCATCTACCACGCCCGCCCCAGGGCCGTCTACCTCCCCAAAGACCCGCGCCTGGGCGTCTACCGCGACGACATCGGCGGCCAGTTGATGCTCTTCGAAGAACGCCCCAACGACGACATGTCGCACGCCCCTCACTTCGGCGCCTCGCGGGACGTGGTGGGTGCCCCGACCATGTACCGCCGCGTCACCAACGACAACGACCACCGCGTCGATCAGCGCGCGCTGGCCCGCGCCCGCCTCTTCGACATGCTGCTGGCCGACTGGGACCGCCACGTCGATCAGTGGCGCTGGGCTTCCTTCGAACCCTTCGAACTCGACCCCACGCTCGAAGGCGATGCGCGCAAAGAGGGCAAGATCTACCGCCCCATCCCCCGCGACCGCGACCAGGCTTTCAGCCGCCTCAACGGCCTGCTGCCCGGCACCGCCCGACCCTTCACCAAGTACCAGGACTTCCGCGCCGGCTACGGCAACCTCAAGGGCCTCACCTTCAACGCCTGGGAACAGGATCACCGCTTCCTCTCCGAACTCGACCGCGCCGACTGGATCGAGATCGCCGACAGCCTCCGCGCTGCCCTCACCGACGACATCATCGAAGACGCTGTGCGCCGCTGGCCCGCCCCCTTCTTCGCCCTCGACGGCGAGGCCGTCGTCGCCGACCTCAAAACCCGCCGCGACCAGCTCCCCGCCGTCGCCGAACGCTTCTACCGGCTCCACGCCCGCTCGGTGGACGTCGTCGGCAGCAACAAGCATGAGCGCTTCGTGGTGCGCCGCCTCAACGACGTCGAGACGGAGGTGGTGATGTACAAGATCACGAAGCAGGGCGAGACGCGCGCCGAGCGCTACCGCCGCACCTTCCGCCGGGACGAGACGCGGGAGGTCTTCCTCTACGGTCTCGGCGGCGACGACCGCTTCGAGGTGGAGGGCGAGGTCCGCCGCGGCCTGCGCGTCGTCGCCGTGGGCGGGCCGGGCGAGGATCATTTCGCAGATCGCTCGCGCGTGGGCGGATGGGGCCGAAAGACGCGCTTCTACGACACCGTCGCCGGCAACCACGTCGCGCCGGGGCCGGAGACGAAGCTGGTGCGCTCGGACGATCCGGCCATCCACCGCTACGAAAACAAGACGCCGCCCTACCACATCGTCTGGGGCGCGCTCTCGCCGGCGTTCGTGCTGGCGAGCGACGAAGACAACGGCCTGAGCCTCGGCGGCGGCGTCCGCCTGACCCGCCAGGGCCTG
>JBFGTT010000197.1:0-6642 GCA_041565995.1 Rhodothermales bacterium | reverse complement strand
GGCTCCTCGATGCGCTCGACGAGCGTGGGCGGGTGCAGGTGGTAGCAGATCGACGAGGCGCCGCTGAAGCCCTCCGCCCCTACCACTTCCTCGGCGTAGAGGCTCCCGTCGGGCCGGCGAAACTGGGTGTGGCGCTTGTGAGGGATCGCCCCCAGACGCGTGTAATAAGCAGGCATTTTCGATGGGGGATTTGCGATGGGGGATTGCGGATTGAAAAAGGACGTCGGATGCAGCGTGCGAAAACGGATCGGCAGACACCCGATCCGCATTCCGCAATCCGCATTCCGCAATCAGAGATTGCCCCGGAGGGCTTGTTCGCGCTCGATGGCTTCGAAGAGCGCCTTGAAGTTGCCCTTGCCGAAGGACCGGGCACCCTTGCGCTGGATGATCTCGTAGAAAACCGTCGGACGGTCCTCGACGGGCTTCGTGAAGATCTGCAAGAGGTAGCCGTCGGGGTCGCGGTCGACGAGGATGCCGAGCCGGGCAAGCTCGTCGACCGGCTCGTCGATCTTGCCGACACGCTCTTGCAGGTCGTCGTAGTAGGTCGTCGGGACGTAGAGGAACTGCACGCCCCGGTCGCGCAACGCCGAGACGGTGCGCAGGATGTCGTCGGTCGCCATGGCGATGTGCTGCACACCCGGCCCCCGGTAAAACTCCAGGTATTCCTCGATCTGGCTCTTCTTCTTGCCCGCCGCCGGCTCGTTGATGGGGAATTTGATGCGCTCGTTGCCGTTCGACATCACCTTCGACATCAACGCCGTGTACTCGGTCGAGATGTCCTTGTCGTCGAAGGAAACCAGGTTCTTGAAGCCCATTACGTCGGCGTAGTAGGCCACGTACCGGTCCATCTCGCCCAGGTTGACGTTGCCGACGCAGTGGTCGACGTACTGGAGGCCGACCGGTTCGGGCCGCCAGAAGGGGTTCTCCCACGGCGCGAAACCGGGCAGGAACAGCCCGCCGTACGCGCTGCGCTCGACGAACGAGTGGATCGTCTCGCCGTAGGTGCCGATGGCGGCGATCACGACGTGCCCGTGCTCGTCTTCGAGCACGCGCGGGGGATGCACCACGCGGGCGCCGCGCCGCACCGTCTCCTCGAACGCCCGCCGGGCGTCGTCTACCCACAGGGCGAGGTCGCGCACGCCGTCGCCGTGCCGGTGCACGTGCGCGGCGATAGGCGATTCGGGCGAGAGGGCCGTCGTCAGCACGAAGCGAATCTTGCCCTGACGGAGCAGGTAACTGGCGGCCTCGCGGTGCCCCGTCTCCGGCCCGCGATAGCCGGCGATCTGAAAGCCGAAGGCGCCCTGGTAGTAGTAGGCCGCCTGCTTGGCGTTGCCCACGTAAAACTCGACGTAATCCGTGCCGTTGAGCGGCAGAAAGTCTTCCGCCGCCTCCAACTCGGCCCGTTCCAAAAGGTGTGCGTCAGCCATGAGGATGAACGGTTTTCAAAGGTGGGGCCTGAAAGCGCTTCCGAAACCGAAGCGCGGCCTGATTTCGGCAAAGAACAGAGTGAAATCTTAGACAGAAAAGCCAACAAAAGCGTTCCCCGCGCCACGCCGACCCGGCGTTTCTCTTCGTCGCTTCACACACCGAAGGCCTCGCGCGGCGGGCCGTCACCGGCAGGAGGGACGGCGCACGGCAAAAAATGCCGACAGGCCGAACAAAAGCCGCGTTGCGGGTTAGAGGAAAAAGCGCCGGGCGCAACGTCTCCCGCGCGCGTCGTATGCGGCTTGAGGGACCCGGGATTTCGATGGATCGCTGCATGAAGTCGGCAAGCACAGGGCTGGCAGGGACGTGCCTGCTGCTGCTCCTGGCCGCGGGATGCGGCCCCCGGCAGGCGTACGTCGTCGAGACGCTGGCCGTGCGCCACGCCGGGTGGGACACGCTGGAGGTGACGGCGCGCTTCGGCCAGCGGGTGCTGCTGGGCAGGGCACGCCCCGCCGCGCCGCGCGCGCTGGCCGTCTACCTCTTCGACGCCGCCTACGACACGCTCTACGCCGGCGCCGCACGCCGCGTCCCCGTCCCCGACGCCGCCCTGGGCGACCGCGAACGCCTGCTGCTCGAAGTCTGCGGCGCCTTCGAGGCCGAAACCGTGTGCGAGCAACAAACCGTCTGGGCCTCACCCAAACGCCTGCGCCTCGACCCCGACCTCACGTTCCCCGACGACGCCGCCTTCGAACGGGGCAGCTACGACCTGCGCGTCGTCGTAGAACGCGAGGTCTTCGACGCCTCCGGCTGGGAGCGGATCGACCGGCCCGACGCCGTCCAGGGCTACCTGCTCGCCTACGTCGGCGAGGCGGCGGGAGAGGCCGTCCGGGTGCCGTTCTCACACAGCCGGGGCCGCTTCGACCTGACCCGCTACGCCCACTTCGAGGACTTCCGCTACCACCTCAAGTCGCAGTTGCTAGACCGGCAAGAGGCTGCCGTCCGCTTCGACGTCTACGCCGGGCTGAACGGCCAGGAAGCCTACCGCCTCGCCTCCATCGAAAAGCGCCTGCGCGCCAAGACGGACGAGGAGCGCCGCATGGAGGTCGGCTTCTTCGCCGAACAGGCCGCCGCCCGCCTCCTCGAACGCCTCGACGTGGACGCGCACGAACGCCAGGCCGGCGCCTACGTCGATGGCTGGGACTTCAACCGGATCACCGGCGCCTACGTCGTCGAGATGACGGTCGTCTGGCGCGAGGGGGGACGGCTCTTCGGCAGGCTGCACGAACTGGAGGGCCTGCTGGAGGTGCAGGAAGACGGCGCCGAGGCGCGTTTTCTGCTGCGCGCCTCCAACGAACGGGCCGCGCGGCGATGGCGTCGCCACACGCGCAGCGAAGTCCTGCCGCTGGGCACGCTCGACGTCTACCACCCCGAAGACGAAGCGCCCCTGCAAGCAGAAGGCGGCCTCGCAGACCAGGAATGACGTGTGGACGTCTGGGAGGGTAGGAGCGGACTGCGAGGAGCGAAAGCGTGCCGCTTGCAGGCGCCTAGCCGCCGGACGGCTTCGGATCGATCAGCTTGAACTGCACCGGCAGGCGCATCCGCACCCGCACCAACTCGCCGTTCTGCCGGCCCGGCACGAAGCGCGTCTTGCGCAACGCCTGCACCGCCGACGAGTCGCACAACGGATGCAGCGACTGCAAGACCGCGATCTCGCTGGGCCGTCCGTCCGTCTCAACGACGAAGGTCAGGATCAGGCGGCCCTGGATGCCGGCGGCGATGGCTTCCTCAGGATATTCGATGTGGATGTAGTAGGCGCCCAGGCCGCCGACGATGTCGGGCGGCTTCTCGGCGAAGTCCAGCACCGCCTGCCGCACCTGCAACTTCTCCACCTTCGGCGGCGCCACCGGAGCCGGCAGGTCCTCCTGCTCGCTCGTCGTCTCTTCGTCGGCCTCTTCTTCGCGCTGCTCTTCAGCGCCGAAAATGGTGATGGGCGCGCCGGCAGCAGCCTTCTCGGTGCGCTCGGTCTTGACGTCCACGAGGTCGAGCATGGGCCGGGCCGCGTCGGGATAGAGTTGCCAGCCGATGGGACGCAGCGCGCGGTCGAGCGGCAGGTGGAAGCACAGCGCGACGAGGGTGAGGCTGGCGACCAGCGCCAGCATCATCCTCACCTGGTACGCACCGAGCACCGTATCGGCGATCCGACGGTGCCAGGCGACGTAACTCTGGCGATCAGCGCGTGCCATGGCGGTAACGAAAAGGTCCGTCAGGTACCTATCATAGTAGACGCCTGAAAGCGATTTAGTTGCAGGTGTTTATGTGAAAAAATGCCGGGGTGCCGCCTCACCGGGCCGCCGCGTCGCCGTCCGAGTCAGGCAGCGCCACCGGTTCGCCGTTGACGAGCAGGGAGATCGGCTTGAGGACCGGCTTGAAGATGTATCCCTTGCCGCTGTTGCCGCGCTTGACGAACGACGCGTTCAGGTCGAAGTCGATGGTCACCTCTACCACGTCGCCGTTGATCTCGAGCTGCGGCAACTGGATCTTGATCCCGCTGTTGTCGCCGCCGGGCACCTTGAGGTTCTCCTCGGTGCCGTCGTCGAAGACCACCGAAGCCTCGTCGCGGACGAAGAGGCGCACCTGGTGGTAGGTCCCGTCGGGCACGTCGAGATCGGCCAGCGTGGCGGTGACGCCGTCTTGCAACGTCAACAGGTCGAAGGGCTGCGGATCGCCGTTCAGCAACACCACTTTTTCGCCTGCCCCGCGCAGCTCCACGCGCTCGATGACGACGTGGGCCTGCACGATCTCGTCGTCCGGGGCGTCGGTGAGCAGGATGCGGATGCGGCTCTCGGAGAGGGCGTCGGGACGGGTGCCGTCGCAGCCGGCGAGGGCACCCGTGAGCAGGACGAACAGGAGGGGCAGGCGCAACGCGTACGTTTTCATGGCCGGTGCGGATGGGTGGAGAAGGCAAGCCGTGCGTCGCTGTCTTTCGATGTAACACCGCGTGGCGGCGCCGGTTCTTCCGGTATCGACTTCGAGCGGCGGAGCTTTATCGGCGGCCCGCCGTTGCTTTCCGGACCCACCCGTTCATCAAAAAAGACCGGCATCCCCATGTTCAGAGCGCTCGTGCTCGACCGGACCGGCGACACGCTGACGGCGGAGATCCGGGAGTTGCAGCAAGCCGACCTGCCCGAGGGCGAAGTGCTGCTCTCGGTACTCTATTCCAGCCTCAACTATAAAGACGGCCTGGCCGTCACCGGCACGGGCAAAATCATCCGGGGCGCCTACCCGTTCGTGCCGGGCATCGACCTGGTAGGCCGCGTCGAAGAATCGACCGACACTGCTTTCAAGCAGGGCGACCTGGTCGTCCAGACGGGCGGGGGGCTGGGCGAGACCACCTGGGGCGGCTACAGCCAGCGGCAGCGCGTCCCGGCCCGGTGGCTGGTGCCGCTGCCGGATGCCCTGACGCCGCTCCGCGCGATGGTGCTGGGCACAGCAGGCTTCACCGCGATGCTCTCGGTGATGACGCTCGAACAGCACGGCGTCACGCCGGAACGAGGCGAGGTCGTCGTCACGGGCGCCTCCGGCGGCGTCGGCAGCATCGCCGTAGCCCTCCTGGCCCACCTGGGCTACGACGTGGTGGCCTCGTCGGGCAGCGCAGACGCCTACGACTACCTGCGCGAACTGGGCGCCGCACGCATCATCCACCGCGACGAACTGGGCGCCGGCCCGCAACGCCCGCTCGAATCGGCGCGCTGGGCCGGGGCGGTGGACACCGTCGGCGGCGCCACGCTGGCGGCGGTCCTGAGCACGCTCGGCCTCCACGGCTGCGTCGCCGCCTGCGGCAATGCCGGCGGACACGACCTCCACACCACCGTCTTCCCCTTCATCCTGCGCGGCGTCTGCCTCGCCGGCATCGACTCGAACACCGCCCCCTACGCGCAACGCTGCCAGGCCTGGAAACGGCTCACGTGGGACCTGCCCCGGCACGCCCTCGACCTGGTCCTGGCGGGCGTCATCCACCTCGACCAGGTGCCCGCCATGAGCCGGGAACTGCTCAAAGGCAACATCCGGGGCCGCGTCGTGGTGGACGTCAACGCGTGACGGTCGGCAGGCGGACCGCTCCTGTGACCGTTGCCGGCGTCAAGGCGGCAAAGAAGTGAACTGTGAGATTTTTGCGTAGAAGAACGCGGGCGCATCTGCCGGAGGTGCCCTTCGTATCGACGAAACCAGAAAACGGGGCGCAGCACGCCCCCCACTCGTCACGAAAACATAGCCTTGCCATGAATAAAAGCACCTATGCAAGTTTGCTCCTTGCGGCGCTCAGCCTGGGTTTTATCGGCACGGCGCACGCCCAGGTGCGGCCTCTGGGCGACATCAACCTCATCGTCGGTTTCCCGCAGGGACAGTTCCACGAGCACGTCGATAACGTGGGCGTAGGGCTGAACTTCACCGGGGGCCTGGCGCTGGGCCGCTCGCCCGTCATCGTCGGCGCGGAAGTGGGCTTCCTCATCTACGGCTTCGAACGGCGCAACGAGCCGTTCAGCACCACCATCCCCGACGTGACCGTGGACGTGGAGACGAGCAACTTCATCGTGCCGGTGCACCTGCTCTTACGCATGCAGCCGCCCTCCGGCACCGTGCAGCCCTACTTCGACGCCCTCTTCGGCTTCAACTACTTCGCCACGGAAACCTCCATCAAGAACGACCGCTTCTTCGACGACGAGCCGATTGCCTCCTCGACCAACTTCGACGACGCGGCCCTCAGCTACGGCATCGGCGGCGGGCTGGACTTCCGGGTCTACCGGGGACGCGGACGGCGCGGCTCGCTCTTCGTCAACGTCGGCGCGCGCTACCTCTTCGGCGGCGAGGCCGAATACCTCAAGAAAGGCTCCATCGAACGCCGCGACGGCCAGGTCTTCTTCAACACCGAACGCTCCGAGACCAACATGCTCGTCACCAACCTGGGCCTGACGTTCCGGTTCTAGGACCCGTCGGCGGACGTCTCGACCAAGTCGCACGATGCGTAAAACGTGAAGGTGCCTCTGGAACCGTCTCAGCGAGGCATCCTCACGTTTTATATCAACGCTCTGAAAAAGCTGTGCAAGCTTGCCCGCGTGTCATCCCGAACGAACGTGAGGGATCCCCGTCGGTAAAACCAGGCGTACATGGAATCGCTGGGGATCCCTCAGAATGACAGAGGAAAAGGCACAATAATTACTC
>JBFGTT010000196.1:0-6643 GCA_041565995.1 Rhodothermales bacterium | reverse complement strand
GGGCGGGCTGGTGCTACAAACAGGTCGCCCTTCCAGGGCTTCTCCAGGATCGAGTTTGCAGCCATTTCCCCGCCTATTCGTCTCGTCCTTTAGTCCTCTCGTCGATTCGTCTACACGTCCGCTCGTCGATCCGGCTAGATCACGAGGCGGAGGCGGGCGAAGAACGTGAAGCCCGGCTCGGCCAGGCGGACCAGCGTGAAAGGATGCTGCGCGTTGAGATGGTCGGCGTAGGCGGCGCCGGTGAGGTTGTCGAGGCCGATGAGTAGCGAGCTCGAACGGGGCAGGGAGACGCCCAGCCGCAGATCCGCCGTGAGGTAGCCGCCGGTCGAGGTTTCGCCGCGCGAGGCGGCTACGCGGGTCTGCGCGGCGGCGGCGCGGAGTGTGCCTTCCAGAAAGAAAAGATTGCCCGGCGCCTGGAGACGGCCGCCCAGGGCCGCTGCCGGCGGCGCTACGCCGAAAGCGGGTTCAAGGAGCGTCTCGTCCCGGCCCCAGAGGAAGCTCGCCTGCGCGAAGAGCGTCACGTACCGGCGGAACACGGCGTAGTCCGCCGTTGCTTCGGCGCCGAAGAAGGTGGCCTCGCCGTTGATGTAGCGGAGGGGCAGCGCTTCGGAGCCTGGCGCATCCGGCGTGTCGAAGGGCGCGACGGTGATGTGATCGGCGAGGCGGCGGGCGAAGGCGCCCAGGCGCAGGTCGAGCCGGGGATAGTCTGCCTCCAGCCAGAGATCGGCCTGCGTGCTGCGTTCGGGGAGAAGCGCGGGGTTGCCGCTGACTTCTCCGACGAGATGCGTGCTGCGTAGCGGGATCCGGTCGGCGAAGCGCTCGACGGCGTCCGCCGTGCGCACCGCCGAGCCGACGCCCACCGAGACCGTCCAGATGGCCGAGAGGCGGGCCGCCAGCGAGACGGCGGCGCTGAAGCCGGCCTCGTCGTCGTCGCCGAAGCCCTCGGCGGCGGCCCGGACGACGTCGAGGCGGGCGGTAACCGCTGCCTCGACGCGCCCGAAGGTGCGCGTGCCGCCCAGGAAGACGCCCAAGGTGGCGAGGCGCGCGTCGGGCAGGACGCGCCGGGTGGTGTCGCCGCGCAGCGGAAGCCGGAGCGTGGCGTCGTAGCGGGCGCTGTAGGCGTCGGCGCCAGCCTCCAGCCACCAGCCTTCGGCGGGGGCGAGGTGCGCCGCCAGCCGCCCGCCCGCCTGCGTGTGCTCGGCGTCGAGCAGGAGGCGTACGGTGCGGCCGAGGGGCGTGTTTTCGTTGTCGAGATCCTGCGCGAGGCGGTTCCAGTAGAGGGTGGCGTCGAGGGCGCGCAGCAGGCCGGCGGACCAGCCGCTCCGGAAGCGCGCCGAGACGTTGGCGGCGGCGGCGGAGCGGGCGTCGAGCAGGCGCCCCGGCGCATCGACGTGCTGCCGGCCCTGGTAGCCGGCGGTGACGCCGAGGCGAGCCGAAGGCGCGAGGCGGAAGCCCAGGCGTCCGCGCACGTCGGTGGCGCGAAAGTCGGCAGGGACGCGGCGGCCCTTGCCGTCGCGGTAGTCGTCGCCGGTGCGCAGGACGCCCTGCAGCCAGTACGAGAGGAGGCCGAGGCCGCCGGAGGCCGCCCCGGCCAGGTCGAGGGCGTCCAGGTTGGAGGTGTAGCCCGCCGTGAGCGAGGCGCGAGGCCGCGCCACCGGATCTTCGCCGCGCGTCTCGACCCACAGCGCGCCCAGGTTGCCCGCGCCCCAGGTCAGCGCGTAGGGGCCTTTGACGGCTTCGACGCTTTCGAGGCCGCGCGGGTCGAAGAAGCCGAGCGGCGCGCCGAGGCCGACGGGGCTGCCGGGCAGCAGCCGCGCGCCGTCTACGTAAAGGCCGATCTGGTTTTCGGCAAGCCCCCGGATGCTCGGATGCAGGTCGATGGCGCTCCGCCGTCCGGCCCCCACGCCGTGCAGCAGGCGCAGCAGGTAGCCGGCGTCGAGGGCGTTGACTTCGCGGATGCGGCGCAGATCCACGCCCGCCAGGGGCAGCAAGCCGCGTTGCAGCGCCACCGTCTCGATGTCCTCCGGCGTCACCTCCGGCAGCCGAAGCCGGAAGTCGACGACAGCCTGCGCGCCGGCAGCCACCGCCACCACCTGCGCTTCGGTTCGAAAGCCGAGGGCGTTGACCTGCACGGTGTAACGGCCCGGTGGCACCGGCCCCACGTCGAAGCGCCCCGCCGTGTCGGTCACCGCCGCGTAGAGCGTACCGACGACGACCACGGTGACGCCGGAGAGCGGCTCGTTGCTGCGCGCCGCCGCCACCACCCCGGCGATACGCCCCGGCTCCTGCGCCTGCGCCGCCTGCACAACGAGCAGCAGCAGGAAGGCAGGTAAAAGTTTGGCCTTTGCCGGCATGCGCGTGGACTTCTGTTCAAACGACATGGGGACGTAGCGAGCGGGCGAGGCAGCGAAAAACGCTACACGCCGCGTCTTCGTGCCCCCGCGTCGGCATTGTGATGCAGGCAGGCGATCCCTATTATGCACGACGAGACGAGTCCAACCCGCGCCAACCCGCTGAGTTGCTCATGAGGCGACTTCTTTTCGTTTTCGCGCTGCTGCTTTCGCAGGCGGCCTCGGCGCAGTCGCCTGCCGTCGAGGCTGCCCGCGCCTACCGCGCCGCGCACGGGGCCGAGATCCTGGCCGGCTTCGCCGAGCTGCTGGCGATCCCCAACGTCGGCTCCGACTCGGCGGGCATCCACCGCAACGCCGTGTTTATCCAGGCGGCTTTTGAGCGGAGCGGGGCGCGGATCGAACGGCTCAAGCTGCCGGGCGCCCCGCCGCTCATCTACGGCGAGATCGACGTGCCCGGCGCCACGCGCACCCTCGGCGTCTACGTCCACTACGACGGGCAGCCGGTGGACGAGACGCGCTGGACGCACGCGCCCTGGCAGCCGACGCTCTACACCGCCTCGATGGAGCAGGGCGGGCAGCCGCGCCCGATGCCCGCCCCCGGCGAGGCGGTCGATCCCGCGTGGTACCTCTACGCCCGCAGCGCCGGCGACGACAAGGCCCCCCTGGGCGCCCTGCTGGCCGCACTCGACGCCCTCCGAGACGCCGGCCTCGCGCTCACCTCGAACGTCAGGTTCCTCTTCGAGGGCGAGGAGGAGATGGGATCGCCCCACCTGGCCCGCTACCTGGAGCGCTACGGCGACCGCTACGCCGACGTGGACGTGTGGCTCTTCTGCGACGGGCCGGTACACCAGAGCCGCCGCCCGCAACTGGTCTTCGGCGTACGCGGCGTGACGGGGCTGGAGGTGACGGTCTACGGCGCCACGCGCTCGCTCCACAGCGGCCACTACGGCAACTGGGCGCCCGTGCCCGGCTTCCTGCTGGCCGATCTGCTGGCGAGCATGAAGGACGAAGACGGGCGCGTGCGCATCGACGGGTTTTACGACAGCGTCGCGCCCCTGGGCCAGGCGGAGCGGGCGGCACTGGCCAACCTGCCTTCATTCGACGACGAACTGCGCCAGGAGCTGGGCCTGGCGCGCACCGAGGGCGAAGGCGCCTCGCTGGCCGAGCGTCTGCTGCTGCCCGCGTTGACCGTCAAGGGCCTCGAAAGCGGCAACGTCGGGGCGAAGGCGCGCAACGTGATCCCCGCCACGGCGACGGCCTCGCTGGGCATCCGCTTGGTCAAGGGCAACGATCCGGAGGCCATGCTCGACCTGGTGGAGGCGCACATCCGCCGGCAGGGGTTCCACATCGTCCGCGACGATCCCGACCACGCCACGCGCCTGCGGTATCCCAAAATCGCCAGAGTGACGCGCGGGGGCGGCTACCCGGCGGCCCGCACGCCGATGGATCTGCCCCTGGCGCAAGCCGTGATCTGGTCGATGACCGACGCGGCGGGCGAGGCGCCCATCCTGGTGCCGGCCCTCGGCGGCTCGCTGCCGCTCTACCTCTTCACCGACGTGCTCGGCAAGCCCGCCCTCATCGTTCCCATCGCCAACCACGACGACAACCAGCACGCCCCGGACGAGAACCTGCGCCTGGCCAATCTCTTCTACGGCATCGACCTCTACGCCGCGCTGCTGACGATGCCGTAAGCTCAGGAAGCCGTCTTGCCCCGCCTACGGGCCTGCACCCGGCTTTCTTCCGCCTCCTCACCCGCGAGCGAATCGGCATCGAGGCGCAGGCTTGCTTTCTCGGAGGACAAAAGCGGCGCGGGCGTCGGCTCGGCGGCGATCCGGGCTAAGCGTTCGAGCAGGTTGCCGGCCTGGCGCTGCCGCTTGCGCGAGAGCGCACCGAATCCGAAGCGGGCCACCATCAACACCGTCGCCACGATGCTCAACCCCAGCAACCATCCCAGCAGGGACGCAGGTCCCAGCGCGCCGAGCAGGATCACCGCCAGTTGCAGCGCCAGCACTGTCGTCGGGATAAACGCCACGAGGGCGGTTCGGGGGAAGTGATCGTGGATCCGAATCTTGGTCTGGCCCTCGCGCGAGGTGACGGCTACCTGGACCTGCCGCTGCCGCCCGTTGTGCGTCCATTCGAGCGACCGGCCCACCTGCCCGGACGTGCCGACGAGGTCGAATGCGCGACGAATCTCGGCCAGCATGGCCTCTCCTTTCTCTTCCGTCACCTCCCCCTCGACCACGCGCTCCAGGTGGATCGACGCCGGCCCGCCCAGCAGGTGGAAGGGCTTCTCGGCGGGCGCGGCGCCCTCCAGTTCGGCGACGGCGGCGGCCACGTGCTGCGGGTCGATCCCGACCTCGGCGGCGATCTGCTGGAGTTCTTCGAGCGAGAGGCCGTAGGCGTCCGACGGCCCCTCCGCCTCCTGGATCTCGGTGGCGCGCTTGAGGATGCTGCTGATCTCCTTGTCGCCGAAAAGGCGTCGGGGCTGCGGCTCGTCGGGCATCGTCTTGCTCAGCCGGAAAGATGCGATTCGACGCAGTCGGGGCAGTCGAGCCAGGCTTCCATGGGGATGTGAGGCAGCGCGGCGGGGCTGTGGCCGCGTTCGAAGACGGGGCGGAAGAGCACTTCGCCTTCGTGATGCGCCTCGCCGCAGGTGTGGCAGGCAGCGACGCCGTCGAGCTGCACGGGCGTGTAGCCGGCGATGACCCAGCCGTCGTGGCCGGTGTGCGCGGCCAGGCTTTCGAGCGCCGCCCGCACGGTCTGCGACTTGTTGCCGCCGTAGTAGGTCTCGGCCAGGCGTTCGAGCAGCGAAATGGTGCTCTGGTCGAGGGTAAAGTTGAGCCGTCGCATCGTAGGGATCTCGCTGGTTCTCACGAATGGTCGTGCCCCTGGTGCGCGGTGCAGGCGGTGGCGTCGTCGCAGCAGCGGTCGGCCTGCCAGTTGCGCCAGTGCCCGGCGATGAGCAGGCTGCTGCCGGCGAGCGTGACGGCGGTCTCGGCGAAGGCGCCCGGCGCCGCGTGGCCCAGCACCCCGGCCACGAGGATCACCAGCAACCCGACGCCCAGCAGCGCCACGATCCGCCGCTGCCCGTGCTTGCGGTAGCCGGAGGCCGCCGCCAGGACGGTGGTCGGGACGAGCACGAGGGCGAAGACGGGATGGAGCCAGCCGTGCACGGCGGCAGACGTCGGCCACAGCGGCAGCATCGAGACCAGGGCGGGCAGCAGCAGGCAATGCGCCACGCACACGCCGGAGACGGCGATGCCGAGGCGATCCCAGCGGCTCGGCTTCAGGGCGGGCGGGGCGGCAAGCGGCGGTACGGACATGCGTGGCGGCGGTTTTCGCGGGTGAACGAGGGGGACGACGCATCATCGTGTGTACCCGGATACACACTCCCGGCGAAAAGGATCCCGCCCTCTCGGTGCCTTCCGAAAACGCCGCCTCACCAGGCCGTGCGGCGGCGGGGGACGGCGTAGGCGCGCGTCAGCAAATCGACGTACCGCCAGCCGTTCTCGGTCAGGCCGAAGCTGCCGCCGGAGCCTTCGACGAAGCCGTTGGTCAGGTAGCGGTATTCGATGGGCGACTCCTCGATCACCGTCACCACGGGCGCTTCGACGGGCGCCTCCGACGGCTCGATCCGTAGGGGCAGGCCGGAGGCTGCGAAGTAGATGACCCAGGAGGGCGACTGGTCCACGTCGCCGTAGCGCAGCGTCCAGGCGTTGCGCGCGGGCGAGAGCCAGGGATAGCGCCGCAGCAGATCCAGCATCCCCCGGTTGGGCACAGTGACTTTGAAAAAGGCCGCCTGCCGCGCCAGAAAGTCCGGGACGCTCAGCGCCGGATCCTCGCGCAGGGCCAGGTAGAAGGCAGGCACGTCGATGCCAGCCAGGTTGATGCCGTTGTAGATGCCGTGATAGTTGGGGTCGTCGGCGGGGTAGGTGTCGTCGTACCAGGACTGGAAGGTGAGGTTGAGCAGCAGGTTGATCTCGAAGTGCAGGTGCGCCCGGCGGCGGTTGATGCCGCGCCCGGTGTAGCCCAGCCGTCCGAGCGGCTCGCCCTGCCGCACCTCCTGCCCGATCTGCACGTCGACGCGGCCCAGGTGCGCGTAGAGGCTGTAGTAGGGTGCGGCCTCCCACCGATGCTCGACGACGACGTAGAGGCCGTAGTTCGAGTTTTTCGCGATGGCGTTGACGTAGACCACCTCGCCCTCGGCGATGGCGCGGACGGTGTCGAGCGGCTCACCGGCGCGGTCGCGGTAGACGGGGCGGATGTCGGCGCCTTCGTGGAAGCGGCTGTAG
>JBFGTT010000195.1:0-6658 GCA_041565995.1 Rhodothermales bacterium | reverse complement strand
GGACGTGACGGGAGACATCGAGGTGCCCGAGGGGGTGGAGATGGTGATGCCGGGTGACAACACGAAGTTCGTGGTGAAGTTGATCCAGCCGGTGGCGATGGAGCAGGGGTTGCGCTTTGCGATCCGGGAGGGGGGGCGCACGGTGGGGGCCGGCGTCGTCGCCAAAATACTCGACTGACGCGTTTTCCGGCGAAAACTTATAAAGTACGCTCCGCGTACCACGTTTACGTTATTGGGGCGCCTGCCCCAATAATGTACGGGCGTAGCTCAACTGGCAGAGCAGCGGTCTCCAAAACCGCAGGTTGCGGGTTCAAGTCCTGCCGCCCGTGCCACGCCAGGCGGCGCACAGTGCGCCGCCACCGGGTCGATGGCCTGCATCGACCCGTCTTATCAGCCTTTCGAAGAACATCCGCTATGAACAAAATAAAGACCTATCTCGAAGAGGTCGTCGCCGAGATGCGTAAGGTGAACTGGCCCAAGCAGAAGGAACTGGTCAGCAACACCCTCATCACGCTGCTGGCCACGGTGGCCCTGTCGTTGTTCATCTTCGCCGCCGACCGGGTCATCAGCTTCATCCTGGATGTCATCTACACCTGAGCCGAGCCGCGCGCCCGAGGGAGATCGAGGTCATCATGGCAACGTTGAAAAAAGACAACATCCGCAAATGGTACGTCTTGCGGACCTTCTCCGGACACGAGAAGAAGGTCCGGCAGTACCTCGAGCGAGAGATCGAACGCCTGGGCATCGAAGACAAGCTGACGGACATCATGATCCCGACGGAGACGGTCTTCGAGATGCGCGGCGGCAAAAAACGGACGCGCGAGAAGACGTTCTTCCCCGGCTATATCCTCATCAACGCCGTCATGGACAACGAGCTGCAGCACGTCGTCTCCGGCCTGCCCTCCGTCGTGGGCTTCCTGGGCGCGGGCGACGAGCCGACGCCGCTGCGCCCCGACGAGGTGGACCGCATCCTCGGCCGCGTCGACGAGGCCCGCGAGATGGGCGAACAGCCGGAGATCCCCTTCAAGAACGGCGACGCCGTCAAGGTGATCGACGGGCCGTTCAACAACTTCACCGGCTTCGTCGATGAGGTCTACCCCGACAAAATGAAGGTCAAGGTGATGGTGTCCATCTTCGGCCGCAAGACCCCGCTCGAACTGGACTACCTGCAGGTCGAACACGAAGAATGACGACGGCAGACTAATTTCTGGCGAAATCAGGCCCGCCCCGACCGCTTTTTGCCCGCCACGCGCGCCGGCCTGGAACCTCTTGCCCGCCTGGCCTTTCCACACGGCTGCGCGATTTCATCGACAACCAGACACGCGGGAGCCTTTTCGTCGTTTCGATCGCGAAAGGACGAGGGCGTTGGCACCGCAAGGCATCATGGCGAAGAAAATAGAAGGCTACATCAAGCTGCAAATCAAGGCGGGACAGGCCAACCCGGCGCCGCCCATCGGCCCGGCGCTCGGCCAGCACGGCGTCAACATCATGGAGTTCTGCAAGCAGTTCAACGCCGCCACGCAGGATCGCATGGGGCTGGTGCTGCCGGTGGTCATCACCGTCTTCGCCGACAAGTCGTTCTCCTTCATCGTCAAAAGCCCCCCGGCGGCGGTGCTCCTGAAGAAAGCAGCCAAGATCGAAAGCGGCGCCGCCGACCCGCTGCGCCAGAAGGTAGGCACCGTCACCTGGGACGACTGCCGCGCCATCGCCGAGCAGAAGATGGAGGATCTCAACGCCTTCGACCTCGACAAGGCCGCCGCCATGATTGCCGGCACCGCCCGCTCGATGGGCCTCAAAGTCGAAGGCAGGCCGGAGCACGCCTGAAACGT
This sequence comes from Rhodothermales bacterium, assembly GCA_041565995.1. Lineage (GTDB taxonomy): Bacteria > Bacteroidota > Rhodothermia > Rhodothermales > JBFGTT01 > JBFGTT01. Next base: position 4,829 of record JBFGTT010000195.1, on the reverse strand, counting down.
ATGGACGGGGGACGAAGCCACACGTCGCTTCGCCCCGAACGTCCTGCCGTCGTGAACCAGCGGGAGCCGTTTTGTTTTTTGCACAACGAAAAACCACGGCGCTTGCACCGCACAGACGCAAGATCGTCATGCCGAAGAGAGGAAAACGCTTCAAGAAAGCAACCGAGGTGATCCGCGAGGCGGGCGGCGGCCCGTTTTCGCTCGAAGAAGCCTCCCAACTGATCAAACAAGTCGCCACGGCCAGGTTCAACGAATCGATAGACGTGGACCTGCGCCTGGGCGTCGATCCGCGCCACGCCGACCAGATGGTGCGCGGCACCGTGACGCTGCCGCACGGCACGGGCAAGGAGGTCCGCGTGCTGGTGCTCGCCAACGAGGCCAAACAGGGCGAAGCCAGGGAGGCCGGCGCCGACTTCGTGGGCCTCGACGAATACGTGCAGAAAATCCAGAACGAAAACTGGACCGACTTCGACGTGATAATCGCCACGCCCGACGTGATGGGGCAGGTGGGCCGCCTCGGCCGCATCCTCGGCCCGCGCGGGCTGATGCCCAACCCCAAGAGCGGCACCGTCACGATGAACGTGGGCGAGACGGTGCGGCAGGTCAAGGCCGGCAAGATCGACTTCCGCGTCGACAAGCAGGGCAACCTGCACACGACCATCGGGCGCGTCTCCTTCAGCCCGGAGCAGATCCGCGAAAACGCCGAGGCGTTCCTCAAGGAAATCCTGCGCCTGCGGCCGTCCTCGGCCAAGGGCACCTACATGCGCTCGGTCACGCTTTCGACCACCATGGGGCCGGCCATCCCGATCAACCGCAGCGAGATCCTCAACGTCGTGCGCTGAACCGGCGCCTCCATCCTCTTCCAAGCGTTTTAGCGAGCTGGAACCATGCCTTTGACGAGAGAACAAAAAGCGGCGGCGGTCGAGCAGATCTCGGGCAAGCTGGAACAGACCCCCACGCTCTACCTGACCGATTACAAGGGGCTGACCGTGGCGCAGGCCAACGAACTGCGCCGGCGCTTCCGCGACTCCGGCGTCGAGTTCAAGGTGATCAAGAACACCCTGCTGCGCCTGGCCATGGAGCGCCTGGGCGGCTACGACGCCCTCTACGAACACCTCAGCGGCCCCACGGCGGTGGCCTTCAGCGAGGAGCCGGCGGCCCCCGCCCGCGTCATCAAGGGCTTCCTCCGCGACGCCGACACCGAGCGCCCCGCCCTCAAAGTCGCCTACGTCGACGGCTCGGTCTATCTCAAAGACCAACTCGACGTGCTGGCCGCACTCAAGTCGAAAGACGAACTGCTGGCCGACATCCTCGGACTGCTGCGCTCGCCGATGGCGAACGTCGTGGGCGCGTTGCAGGCGCCGGGCACCCGCCTGGCCGCCATCCTGGAGACCCTCGCAGCGCAAGAAGGCTAACCCCGCCGTCATCCCGAAGGCTGACGGCTTCATCGTGATCCCTTAATCATGCGGCGCAGCGCCGGCGCATCCGGTGCCGAGACCGCCGCCGGAAACCCCCGAAACCATGGCAGACATCAAAGCACTCGCCGAACAACTCGTCAACCTGACGATCAAGGAGGCCAGCGACCTGGCCAGGCTGCTCGAAGAGGAGCACGGCATCAAGCCGGCGGCAGCGGCCGTGGCCGTGGCCGGCCCCGCCGTCGGCGGCGACGGCGCCCGCGCCGTCGAAGAGCAGACCGAGTTCGACGTCGTCCTCAAGGGCATCGGCGCCAACAAGATCGCCGTCATCAAGGAGGTGCGCGCCATCACGGGCCTGGGCCTCAAAGAAGCCAAGGCACTCGTCGACGGCGCACCCAACGCGGTCAAGGAGAGCGTCTCGAAGGACGAAGCCGAAGACATCAAGGGCAAACTCGAAGCCGCCGGGGCCGAAGTCGAGTTGAAGTAGCCCCGGCAAGCAGCCGGGCACCCCGCCCCTGAGGCCGACCGAGCAGGAAGCCGGCCCCTTGCGAGGGGTCGGCTTTCGACGCTTGTGTCGCGCAGCCCGCCCCGGTCGTTTTTGACGCCTTCGCGGGCGCGCGCGGAAACCTGGCAGGGGTATCAGGGTTACCAACCTGATATCCTTTTCTCACTTTGCGGCCTGAAGCAGCATGGGGCCAACGCGCCGCTGGCCTCATTACCCTCAACAACGTGACGAATTGGCTTATGCCTCAGCGGAATGGTCAGCCTGGCCCGGACGGGCGCACGAGTTTTGCAAGCACTCGAACCGTTCTCGATTACCCCGACTTTCTGGCGGTCCAACTTAAATCCTTCCTCGATTTTGTGCAGGCCGACGTCCCGCCCGAAGAGCGCGAGGACATCGGCTTGCAATCGGTCTTCAAGGAGCACTTCCCCATCACCGACAGCCGGGAGCGCTACACGCTCGAGTTCATCCACTACGGGCTGGACGCACCCAAGCATTCGGTCGAGGAGTGCATCGCACAGGGGCTGAGCTATTCGGTCCCGCTGAAGGCCAAGCTGCGCCTCTCGAGCAAAGAGGACGAGGACGAGGACGAAGCCGAGGAGGCCGTCGAGCAGGAAGTCTACCTGGGCAACCTGCCCTACATGACCGACCACGGCACCTTCGTCATCAACGGGGCCGAGCGCGTCGTCGTCTCGCAGCTGCACCGCAGCCCGGGCGTCTTCTTCGGCCAGAGCGTGCACCCCAACGGCACCGAACTCTTCTCGGCCCGCGTGATCCCCTTTCGCGGCTCGTGGATCGAGTTCTCCACCGACGTGCAGAACGTCATGTGGGCCTACATCGACCGCAAAAAGAAGCTGCCGGTGACGACGCTCCTGCGCGCCCTCGGCTATTCGACGACCGAAGAGATCGTCCGCATCTTCGACCTGGCCGACGACCTGGGGGTCTCGACGAAGAAAGACTTCAAGAAGGCCGTCGGACGCAAACTGGCCGCCTCGGTCACCGTCGAGAAGATCACCGAAGTCATCGACGAGGACACCGGCGAGGTCATCGAGGAACAGCGCGCCCGCGAGGTGCTGCTGCCGGCCGATCACACGCTCGTCGAAGGCGACTACGACGCGCTCAAGGCCGCCGCCATCGCCAAGGTCTTCGTGCTGCGCGAAGAGGAAGAGCAGGGCACCCTCGACAAAAGCTCCCTCGTCAACACACTCCGCAAGGACAGCACCCACTCGGAAGCCGAAGCGCTGGCCTACCTCTACGAGCAGTTGCGCGGCTCCGAAGCACCCGACCTCGAAACCGCGCGCGGCGTGCTCGAACGACTCTTCTTCAGCGAAAAACGCTACGACCTCGGCGAAGTAGGGCGCTACCGCATCAACAAGCGCCTCCGGGTCAAGGTGCCGGCCGATACGCTCACGCTCACGCGCGAGGACATCATCGCCATCATCAAGGAGCTCGTAGCCCTGCAAAACGGCAAGAGCGGCGTCGACGACATCGACCACCTGGGCAACCGCCGCGTCCGCACCGTCGGCGAACAACTCGGCGCGCAGTTTTCGCTGGGCCTGGCCCGTATGGCGCGCACCATCAAGGAGCGCATGAACCTGCGCGACGCCGAAAACTTCACCCCGCAGGACCTGGTCAACGCCCGCACCGTCTCGAGCGTCATCAACACCTTCTTCGGCACCAACCAGCTCAGCCAGTTCATGGACCAGACCAACCCGCTGGCCGAGCTGACCCACAAACGCCGCATGAGCGCCCTGGGGCCGGGCGGCCTCACGCGCGAGCGGGCCGGCTTCGAGGTGCGCGACGTGCACTACACCCACTACGGACGCCTCTGCCCCATCGAGACGCCCGAAGGCCCCAACATCGGCCTGATCTCCTCGCTCTGCGTCCACGCCCGCATCAACGACTTCGGCTTCATCGAAACGCCCTACCGCGTGGTCAAAAAGGGCAAAGTGACCGACGAGATCGTCTACCTGACGGCCGAAGAAGAGGACGAATCCGTCATCGCGCAGGCCAACGCGCCCATCGACGCCAAAGGCAAGTTCCAGGCCGAGCGCATCCGCTGTCGGTATCGGGGCGACTTCCCGACCGAGGTGCCGGAGAACATCCAGTACATGGACATCGCGCCCAACCAGATCGTCTCGCCCTCGGCCTCGATCATTCCGTTCCTCGAACACGACGACGCCAACCGCGCGCTGATGGGCTCGAACATGCAGCGCCAGGCCGTGCCGCTGCTGCGCTCGGAGGCACCCTTGGTGGGCACCGGCCTCGAAAGCCGCGTCGCGCGCGACTCCCGCGCCGTCATCGTGGCCGAAGGCAAAGGCGTCATCGAATACGTCGACGCCACGCGCATCGTCGTCCGCTACGACCAGGACAAGGAAGACGCCGACATCTCGTTCGAGGAGCCGATCCGGGAGTACCGCCTCATCAAGTTCCGCCGGACGAACCAGGACACCTGCGTCAACCAGAAGCCCATCGTGGAGGTGGGGCAGCGCGTCGAGGAGGGCACGGTGCTCACCGACGGCTTCGCCACCGACAAGGGCGAACTGGCGCTGGGCAAAAACGTGCTGGTGGCCTTCATGCCCTGGCGCGGCTACAACTTCGAGGACGCCATCGTGCTCTCGGAGCGCCTCGTCTCCGAAGACGTCTACACGTCGGTGCACATCGAGGAATTCGAACTCCAGGTGCGCGACACCAAACGCGGCGAGGAAGAACTCACCCGCGAGATTCCCAACGTCTCGGAAGAGGCCACGAAAGACCTCGACGAGCGCGGCATCATCCGCCTCGGCGCCGAAGTCACCCACGGCGACATCATCGTCGGCAAGATCACGCCGAAGGGCGAGACCGACCCGACGCCGGAGGAGAAACTGCTCCGCGCCATCTTCGGTGACAAGGCCGGCGACGTGAAGGATGCG
>JBFGTT010000194.1:0-6659 GCA_041565995.1 Rhodothermales bacterium | reverse complement strand
GAGCACCACCTGGGGCAGCACGTGAGCCGGCTGCGCCCGGACATCCACTGCTTCGGCGCCTACGTCTACGACGAGCAGGCCGACCACGTCAAGACCTTTCTGGCAAAGGTGACGATGCTCGCCAGCGGCGGATCGGGCCAGGTCTACCTGCACACGACGAACCCGGAGATCGCCACCGGCGACGGCGTGGCGATGGCCTACCGCGCCAAGGCGCGCATCGCCAACATGGAGTTCGTGCAGTTCCACCCCACCTCGCTCTACCACCCAGAGGCCGGCTCCTTCTTGATCTCCGAGGCCATGCGCGGCGAGGGCGGGCTGCTCTTCAACCAGGCCGGCGAGCGCTTCATGCCCACCTACGACCCGCGCGCCGAGCTGGCCCCGCGCGACATCGTCGCCCGCGCCATCGACGACCAGTTGAAGCAGCGCGGCGAAGCCTACGTGCTGCTCGACATCTCCCACCGGAGTGCCGACCAGGTCCGGGAGCACTTCCCGACGATCTACGAGACCTGCCTGCGCTACGGCCTCGACATCACCCGGCAGCCGATCCCCGTCGTCCCGGCGGCGCACTACCAGTGCGGCGGCGTGCAGACCGACCTGCTGGCGCAGACCTCCGTCCACGGCCTTTTTGCCTGCGGCGAGGTGGCTTGCACGGGGCTGCACGGCGCCAACCGCCTCGCCAGCAACTCGCTGCTCGAAGCCCTCGTCTTCAGCCACCGCGCCGTCCCGCCGGCCATCGCCTACACGCGCGCGCAGGGTTGGAACGAAGCGGTGCCCGACTGGGACGCCAGCGGCACCGAGCGGCCCCAGGAGTGGGTGCTGATCTCGCATAACCGCGAAGAACTGCGCCGGGTGATGTGGGATTACGTCGACATCGTGCGCTCGTCGCTGCGCCTGGAACGGGCCTTCCGCCGCACGCACCTCCTCTACGAAGAGACCGAGGATTACTACCGGCGCTCCCGCGTCTCCAGCGGCCTGTGCGAGTTGCGCAACATGATCGCCGTGGCCTACCTGATTATCCGCAGCGCCCAGATGCGCCGCGAGAGCCGGGGCCTGCACTTCATGCTCGACTACCCGGAGCCGGTCGAAGCCGAGCGGCGGCCCAGCCTGGTATAGGTCCGTGGTCCGTGGTTCGTCGCTCGAAAACCCGTGCGTGCTGCCGCCCTTTTTTCTGTTTTCTTCGACGGGCGGGCCGGAAACATCATGCCGCAGGGTGCGTTTGCTGCCGTGGAGTTCGCTCAGGTTTGCGAAGGCGCCACTGGCAGGCGTATATTCCGATCTGAGAGAAAGGGGGGCCTGCCAGCCGCCCTTTTTTGTTGACCTGACGCCAACGCCGCCGCAGGTGCCCGGTCCGACGAACGTCGGGTTCGGGCGCCTTTTGCAACCAGCAACGCCCCGGCCGGGGAACAGAGACGACGATGGCAACCACCGCGAAACCGCGCGAAGAGACGCTGACGGCGCGTGTGCAGGCGCTCGTCGAGGAGGTGCTGGCCGCCACGCCGCACTTCGTCGTCGAGGTGGCCGTGCGCGGCACCGCCGGCTCGCGCGTCGTCGAGGTCTTCCTCGACAGCGACGCGGCCCTCGGCGTCGACGAGCTGGCCCGCCTCAGCCGCGAGGTCGGCTTCCTGCTCGATACCGACGAGGTCGTCGAGGGACGCTATCGCCTCGACGTCTCTTCGCCCGGCCTCGACCGGCCGCTGAAGCTGCCCCGGCAGTTCAAGAAAAACGTCGGACGCACCCTGCGCGTGCACCATCGCCGGGACGACGCCGACGGCTACACCGAAACGACCGGCGAGCTGGCCGACGCCGACGACGAGGCCATCGAACTGGCGCCGGCGGCACGCGAGCGCCGCCGCATCCGCTACGGCGACATCCTCTGGGCCAAGGTCCAGTTACCCTGGTAACCGCGTATGGTCTATACTGCACCGAGGCCGGCTTCGGGGCAGGCCCACGGCTAAAGACGCAAACGATATGCACAGCACCGACCTGGTATCCTCCTTCGCCGAGATTGCGCGAGAAAAAGACATCGACCGCGATACGTTGCAGTTGATCGTCGAGGACGTCATCCGTGCCATGATCCGCAAGCGCTACGGTTCGGACGAAGCCTTCGAGATCATCCTCAACCCGGACCACGGCGACATCCAGATCCTGCACATCCGCGAAGTCGTCGATAACTACGACCTCGAAGACCCCGTCACGCAGATCGAGATCGACGCCGCCCTGCGCATCGACGAAGATTTCGAAGTGGGCGACGAGGTCGCCAACGAGATCAGCATCGCCGACTTCGGGCGGCGCGCCGTGCTCACGGCCCGGCAGACCTTCCGGCAGCGCATCCGCGACATCGAGAAAGAAAACGTCTTCGTCGAATACTCCGACCTCGTCGGCGAGATCGTCGTCGGCGAAGTCTACCAGACGCGTCGTCGCGAGACGCTGGTGATCCACAACCGGGTCGAGTTGGTGCTGCCGCGCGAGGAGCAGATCTTCAAAGACCGCTACCGCAAGGGCGACATGCTGCGCGCGGTGGTCAAGGAGGTCCGCCGCGACGCCGGCAGCAACCCGCAGGTCATCATCAGCCGCGCCGACGAGATGTTCATCGAGCGGTTGTTCGAGTTGGAGGTGCCCGAGATCGAGGAGGGCATCGTCGAGGTCAGGCGTATCGTGCGCGAGCCGGGGGACCGGGCCAAGGTGGCCGTCGTCAGCCACGACGAGCGCATCGACCCGGTCGGCGCCTGCGTGGGGCTCAAGGGCAACCGGATCCACGCCGTCGTGCGGGAGTTGAGCAACGAGAACATCGACGTGCTGCAATGGTCGGAAGACCCGCACCAGTTGATCAAGCGGGCGCTTTCGCCGGCCAGCCCACTCTCGGTGATGCTCAACGAAGACCTGGATCCGCCGCGCGCCAAGGTCGTTGTGAAGGCAGACGAAGTCAGCCAGGCCATCGGGCGCGGGGGCATCAACATCCGTCTGGCCTCGCGCCTGTCGGGCTACGAGATCGACGTCTACCGCGAAATCCCCGAAGACGAGGAAGACATCGAAATCGGCGAGTTCGCCGACGAGTTCAAGGAAGAGACGCTGCAGAAGCTGCGCGACATCGGCTGCGACTCGGCCAAGGCCGTGCTGGAGCTCTCGATCGACGAGCTGGTGCGGCGTTCGGGCCTGAGCCTGGAGACGGCGCAACTGGTCGTGGCGGCCATCAAGGCGGAGTTTGAGGACGAGGAGGAGGGCGAGCTGGAGCGCTAGCCCGCTGCCGGCGGGCCGGGCGTATGTTTCATTCGGCAAAGGTGTACATGGCGACTGCAGAGCGAAAATTTAAAAAGGTCCGGCTGCACAAAGTAGCCAAGGAACTCAACGTGACGGTCGACACCATCGTCGATCATCTCGAAGCGCAGGGGTACGTCCGGGCGCTCTCGGGCAAGGGCCTCAACGCCGCCATCACCGACGAGGAGGCGTACCAGGATCTGCTCGACTTCTACAAGGCCGACAAGCAGACCGCCTCGCGGGTGCAGGAGTTGCGCGCCGCGCGCCGCGCCGAGTTGGAGCAGGTACGCGCCGCGCCGACCGCCGACGTGGCGCTCGAAGAGCAGGAGGAGGAACCCGAAGCGGCGCCGCCCGTCGAGGCCGAGGCGCCCGTCGAAGTCGAAGCGCCCGAAGCGGTAGCCGAGGAGGTGGCCGAAGCCGAGGTCGAAGCGCCCGTCGAGGTCGAAGCGCCCGTCGAGGTCGAAGCGCCCGTCGAGGTCGAAGCGCCCGTCGAAGTCGAAGTGCCGGAGGCGGTAGCCGAGGAGGTGGCCGAAGCCGAGGCCGCGCCCGAAGCCGTCGAGGCCGTGCCGGAAGCCGAGGCGGAAGTCGCCGTCGAAGAGGCCGAAGCGGACGTGCCGGAACCCGACGTCATCGGCGTGGCGGCGAGCGACGAGGTCGAAGAGGAGGACGAAGACGTGCTGACGGCCGGTCGCTACAAGCTTCAGGGCACGAAGGTCATCGGCAAGCTCGACCTCTCGACCATCGAGGAGGCCAAGCCCGTCAAGTCGCGCCGCAAGCGCAAGCGCAAGCGCACCGTCGCCTCGTCCGAAGAGGAGGTGCAGGTAACCGAGAAGGCCGGCGGCAAGACGGCGCGGCGCGGCGGCAAGGGAAAGCGCAAACCGAAGGTAGACGCCGAGGACGTAGAGCAGACGCTCCAGGACACGCTCCGAGAGCTCGAGCAGGGGGCCGCCCGCGTGCGCCAGCGTCGCCGCCGCACGCAGCGCCAGCGCCGCGAAGAAGAGCGCGAACGCGAACGCTTGGCCCGCGAAGAACGCGAACAGGTACTACGCGTCACCGAGTTCGTCTCGACCGGCGAACTGGCCGACCTGATGGGGGTGCCCGTCACCGAGGTCATCAGCACGCTCTTCGGCGCCGGGCTGATGGTTTCGATCAACCAGCGCCTCGACGCCGACACCATTCAGTTCGTAGCCGACGAGTACGGCTTTGAGGTCGAGTTCATCACCGAGTTCGGCACCGAAGACATCGAACTCGAAGAGGACGCCCCCGAAGACCTGCGCCCGCGCGCGCCGGTGGTCACCGTCATGGGCCACGTCGATCACGGCAAGACCTCGCTGCTCGACTTCATCCGCAAGACCAACGTGGTCGCCGGAGAGTCGGGCGGCATCACGCAGCACATCGGCGCCTACCAGGTGGACCTGGCGCGTGGCCGCGAGCTGACGTTCCTCGACACGCCGGGCCACGAGGCCTTCACCGCCATGCGCGCCCGTGGCGCCAAGGTGACCGACGTGGTCATCCTGGTGGTGGCCGCCAACGACGCGGTGATGCCGCAGACCATTGAGGCCATCAACCACGCCCGCGCCGCCGAGGTGCCCATCGTGGTGGCCGTCAACAAGATCGACCTGCCGGAGGCCAACACGCAGAAGGTGATGCAGCAGTTGGCCGATCAGAACGTGCTCGTGGAGCAGTACGGCGGCAAGGTGCAGTGCGCGCTGGTATCGGCCAAGACCGGCGATGGCATCGAAGACCTGCTCGACAAGGTGCTCCTGGAGGCCGACCTGATGGAACTCCAGGGCAACCCGGACCGCAGCGCCAACGGCGTCATCATCGAGAGCCGGCTCGACAAGGGGCGCGGCAACGTGGCCACGGTGCTGGTGCAAAACGGCTGCCTCCGCGTGGGCGATCCCTTCGTGGCCGGCGTCCACAGCGGCCGCGTGCGCGCCATGTTCGACGAGCGCGACAAACGCGTCGAGGAGGTCGGGCCGTCGGAGCCGGCGCTGGTGCTCGGCTTCAACGGCGCCCCCAACGTGGGCGACCAGTTCGTCGTGCTAGAAGACGAAGCCGAAGCCAAGGAGATCGCGCAGCGGCGCCAGCAGATCTACCGCGAGCAGAAGATGCGCCAGCGCAAACACGTCCGCCTCGAAGACATCGGCCGGCGCATGGCGCTGGGCGATTTCAGCGAACTCAACCTGATCATCAAGGCCGACGTAGGCGGTTCGGTCGAGGCGCTTTCGGACGCGTTGTTGAAGCTCTCGAACGAAGAGGTCGCCGTCAACATCATCCACAGCGGCGTCGGCGCCATCAGCGAGAGCGACGTGATGCTGGCCTCGGCCTCCGACGCCGTCATCCTCTGCTTCCAGGTGCGGCCTACCGCCAACGCCCGCGCCGCCGCCGAGCGCGAAGAGATCGACATCCGGACCTACTCGATCATCTACAACGCCATCGAGGACGTGCGCGACGCCCTGGAAGGGCTGCTGACGCCCGAAGAGTCTGAGAAGATCATCGGGGTCGCCGAGGTGCGCGAGCTGTTCAAGGTGCCCAAGTTCGGCACCATCGCCGGGTCGTACGTCACCGAGGGACGCATCCACCGCAACGACACCGTACACATCGTGCGCGAGGCCGTGGTCATCTACGACGGCAAGATCAGCTCGCTCAAGCGCTTCAAGGAAGACGCGCGTGAGGTCCAGAGCGGCTACGAGTGCGGCATCGGCATCGAAAATTACAACGACCTCAAAGTGGGCGACCAGATCGAAGCCTACGAGATCGTCGAGACCAAGCGCAAGCTGGAAGTCTAATACGTGCGCATTGCCGACGTCGGATTGCGGATGGTCTCTGGCGAGCACCCGATCCGCAAGCTGCGATCCCAAATCCGCCCTCCGATGAGTATTCGAACCGAGCGCGTGGCAAAGCTGCTCCAGCGCGAGATTGCCGACGTGCTGAACAAAGAGTTCGGGCAGCAGTTGATGGTGACCGTCACCGGCGCCCGCGTGACGAAGGACCTCTCGATTGCCTACGTCTACGTGAGCGTCTACGGGGCCACGCCCGAACAGCGGCAGGCCACGTTCCGCCACGTGCAGGAGCAGACGCCGCAGATCCGCGCTTCGCTGGCCGGCCGCATCCGCCATCAGGTACGCCTGATCCCCGAACTGCGCTTCTTCCTCGACGAGTCGCTCGAACAGGCGCGCAAGATGGAAACGCTCTTCGACCGCATCCGGGCCGAGCGCGAACGCCGAGAAGAAACGTAGGCGCAAAGTGGTTGCGTGTTAAAGTGTTATGGTGTTATCGTTTGTTGGCACGCGAACCCTCACACCCCTGAACCCGCAAACCCCTTCCGTCTCGGTGAAGCCGTCCGCGCCGTCTGCCGCACTCGTCTTTGGCTATCCGGACCTGCCGCGCTCGTTCGACGG
>JBFGTT010000193.1:0-6675 GCA_041565995.1 Rhodothermales bacterium | reverse complement strand
CGCCGCGATGGCGAAGAACCTGCGCGCCCTGGGCGCCGACGTGGAGGCGTTCGAAGACGGCCTGGCGATCAACGGCGGCAGGCGGCTGACGGGCGCGGCGGTCGAGGCCTTCGACGACCACCGCATCGCCATGGCGATGGGCGTGGCGGGGCTAGTGGCCGCCGGCAAGACGACCATCGCCGGCGCCGACTGCGCCCGCGTCTCGTTCCCGGATTTCTGGCTCACGCTGAAACGGCTGCGGGTGGGCTAGCCGTCCTCGTCCGTCCCCGGCACCCAGAGGTGTTTTTCGAGATCGACGCAGCCCTCATCGGTGAAGGTGACGCCTTCGCCTCGGAGCAGGTCTTCCATGATGTGCGGCCTCACCGATCAAACAGAGCCAGGATAACGTCCCGAACGTGCAGGGCCTGCATCAGCGCGTCGGCAGCTTCTTCACGGCTCACCGACCATCCTGTAAACGGATACCGCACGTCCACGGCATAAGGATAGAGTTGCCTGACCGCCCCGTACAACGCCCAAAGCCCCTCTTCGTACGCGCTGCAACGATGAAGCAGATGGGTGAGGTCGTGTGTACGCGGCGGGTCTTCTCCGTGTTGGGCCAGGAAGCCTTTTAGATACTTCTCCGCCGCCTGCTGGCAGTGGAAGGCTGCCGCTTCCCGTCTCGGCGGATCGGCCTGAAGAAGGACCTCCGCCGCGCCCAGGTCTTCGCCGGCCTTGTCGAACCACGCGCGCGCAGACGCTCCCGGCGAGGGATTATCCATAGAGACGTATCCCGTCTCTGGAAGCAACGCGGGCGACGTGCCCGAGCAACCGCTGCCCCTCCCGGTACTGCTCCGGCGTCAGCACCAGAATGTCCATCGGAATACGCCGCCGGGGAAACAGATCGGACAGGGCACGGACCTGGTCTCGGTTGGATCTTCCCTGCGGAAGCTCCATAATCACCAGCAGGTCGAGGTCGCTTCCGGGCCGGGTTTCGGCACGCGCAGCCGACCCGAACAGAATGATCGCCTCCGGGTGACACGCCTCGACAATCCGATCCCGGATCTCCCGGATCGTCTCCTCGCCGATGGTCTGGGGGACAGAAGTATCCATGAGACGCTCAGGAAAGGCAACGGACGACGGCTGCTAACACGTCGCGCAGTACACGCCGGTTTCCGCCAAGGGCCGGTCAATCCTCCACCGCCTTCCCCGGCACCCAGAGGTGTTTTTCGAGATCGACGCAGCCCTCATCGGTGAAGGTGACGCCTTCGCCTCGGAGCAGGTCTTCCATGATGTGCGGGCCGCCGAAATGGATGCGCCCGGAGAGCGCGCCGAAGCGGTTGACGACGCGGTGGCAGGGCAGCCACGTGCCCTTGGCCGCCTGCAAGGCCCAGCCGACGGTGCGGGCGGCGCTACGGGTGCCCAGGTGCTCGGCGATGTGCCCGTAGGTGGTCACCTTGCCCTCCGGGATCTGCGCCACCACGTCCCAGACGCGCTCGAAGAATTCTGCCTGTTGCATGGCTTCGGGATTCCGAGCCGGCGCTCAGGGGAACTTGATGGTGCAGCCTACCGAGCGCGTCACCTGCGGGTCGATCTCTTTGCTGGAGGCCAGGTTCGTCATGGCGTTGAGCAGGTAGGGGGTTTCGACCCCGGCGGCGTTGCGGGCATTGTCGTCAATGGCGCCGTGGTAGGCCAGCTTCAACGCGGTGTCGAAGAGGAAGACTTCCGGGGTGCGCGTGGCGCCGAAGGCGGCGGCCAGTTGCGCGTCTTCGTCGAGCACGTAGGGGAAGCTGTAGCCCTGCGCGGCGGCGCGCTTCTTCATGTCCTCCAGCCCGTCGCCCCGGTTGCGAAAGCCGGCGTTCGAGTTGAGGGCGATCAGGCCGATGCCCAGGGCTGCGGCTTTTTCGGCGATCACGGGGTAGCGATCCTCCCAGGCGGCCACCCACGGGCAGGTGTTGCACGAGAAGAGCACCAGCAGCCCGTTTTCGCCGGCGGCCTCCGCCAGCGAGGTCTGCTCGCCGGAGACGCCGAGCATCTTCACGTCGGTCAGCGGGGCGGGGCTGCCTATTTCGAGGGCGTCGGCGGCGGGGCGGAGCGTGAAGGCGGCCAGCGCCAGCAGCGCCGGCAGCATCGTCCAGCGCGCGAAGCGTTGCATCGTCATGGCGACCATTCGATGGCTGGGAAGAGGTAACGGAGAGGGCGGCACGGTAGCCCTTCTTAGCGCGGTGCGCCCGCCAGGTTCCGCCCGTCCGGAGGCAAAAAAAGCAGTCCGGAGAGGCACGCAAGGCGCCCATTCGTTACCTTCCGGGTGTGCATCCCACGGCGGGAGGCGTTCTTCATGTTCGAACCCGACGATCCCTACACGCGCGACGAACTGCTGACGGCGCTCGACCGGGCGCACCGGGAGGTGACGGACTTCTTCGCGTCGATCCCGCCGGCGGTCTTCGTCCGGAGGCCGTCGCAGGCGTGGTCGCCGTCGGACAACCTGGAGCACCTGGTCCGGTCGGTGCGGCCCGTGGTGCAGGCGTTGCGGCTACCCCGGCTGCTGCTGCGGCTGCTCTTCGGCGCGGCGCGGCAGCCCTCGCGCCGGTACGAACGGGTCCGTGCGGCGTACCGGGCGAGGCTGGCCGAAGGCGCCGGAGCCACCGGGCGCTACGTCCCGACCCTGGAGGCACCGCCCGCCGACGTGGAGGCCCTGCGCCGCCGGCAGCTCGCGGCGTGGACGCAGGCAGGCACACGCCTGGCGGCAGCGCTACGGCGGTGGCAGGAAGCCGACCTCGACGCCTGCCGCCTCCCCCACCCCATCCTGGGCAAGCTGACGGTGCGCGAGATGCTGTTCTTCACGCTTTACCACGACCTCCACCACGTCGCCGGCGTGCGAAAACGCCTGGCAGCCTCCGGCGAGACCCATTCGGAATCCGGCTGAATGCGTCGTAGGTCGGAAGGTGTGGGCGTCTGGGAGGATCTCGACGGCGAACGTTTCGCCTTCCATGCCCCCAACCTCTCACACCCTCACACGACGCCAGACACGACGCCTTAACGGGATGAAGCAGGGCCGAATTTGCTATCTTGATTTCGCGCATCGACCACCAAACGAGCGTACGGGCCGATGATCTGGACGGGACTGGAACGGTATCGGGATGCGGGTCTGCTCGTCTTGCGCCTGGGCGTGGGGCTGGCCTACATCATCCTGCACGGATGGCCCAAGATTTCGGGTGGGCCGGAAGCCTGGGCGCGCTACGGCGAGGCCGTCAGCTACCTCGGCATCGACTTCGGCTTCACGTTCTGGGGCTTCATGGCGGCCTTCGCCGAGTTCGGCGGCGGCATCTTGATCGTGCTGGGCCTCTTTTTCCGCCCGGCCTGCCTGCTCATCTTCTGCACCATGTGCGTGGCCGTGTCCTCGCACCTGGGCCGAGGCGACGGCTGGCGTGGGGCGTCGCACGCGCTCAAGATGGCCTTCGTCTTTGCCGGCGTGTTCTTCGTCGGGCCGGGCCGCTACAGCCTCGACGCGGTGCTGGCCCGCCGACGCCGCGCTGCCACCTGACGGAGACTGGCTATGCGATTCGCAGGCAACTTGCTCTGGTTCGTCTTCGGAGGTGGATGCGTGGCGGGGATCCTGTGGTTCCTGCTGGGCCTGCTGCTGGCGCTCACCGTCGTGGGTCTGCCCTTCGCCGTGGCGGCCTTCCGCATCGCGCGCTTCGCGGCCTGGCCTTTCGGCAGGGAACTGGTGGATGCGCGGCTGGTGGGCGGCGGCCGGGTCATCGGCACGGGCCTGGCGAATGTCCTGTGGATCGTGCTGGCGGGCCTCTGGCTCGCCGTCTCGCACGCGCTGGCGGGCCTGGCCTACTGCCTGACGCTCATCGGCATCCCCTTCGGCCTGGCCCACTTCAAGCTGGCGAGCGTCTCGTTTGCTCCGCTGGGCAAGGTGGTCGTTTCGACGGACCTGGCGCAGGCGGCGCGGGCACGCCACGCCGCGCAAGAACTGGACCGGCGGCTCCGTTAAGCCGCGATAGATCAAAAAAAGCCGCACTCGTGGACACGACGCCCCGCATCCGACGCGCCGAAGAAGCCGACATCCCCCGGCTGCTTCCGTTGATGCGCGCGCTGGCCGTCTTCGAGCGCTACCTCCACCGCTTCGCCGTCACCGAGGACGTGCTGCGCGAGCTGGGCTTCCGCCGCTCTCCGCCGGCCTTCCACAGCCTCGTGGCCGAGGCCGACGACGGCGGCCTGGTGGGCCTGGCGGTCTACTATTTCATCCCGTTCACCGCCACCGCCCGCCCGACGCTCTTCGTCAAGGAACTCTACGTGGCCGAAGCGGCGCGGGGCCGGGGCCTGGGCGCACGGCTGATGCAGGCGGTGGCCCGCGAGGCCCTGCGCGCCGGGTGCGACGCCGTCAAGTGGCAGGTGGCGCCCTGGAACGAAGACGCCATCCGCTTCTACGAGCGCCTCGGCGCCCGGGCCGACCACGAATGGCTCAACTTCGGCCTCTCCGAAGCGGCCCTGCGCGCGCTGGCCGGCGACGACGAGGCGTGAAGCGCCTCAACGGCCCGGCACGCGGAACTCGACGCGGCGGTTGAGCGAGCGCCCGGTCGGATGGTCGTTGCTCGCCACCGGCTGCGTCTCGCCGAAGCCGCGCGCCGTCAGGCGCTCCGGCGCGATGGCGAATCGGTCCAGCAGGTATTGCCGGACGCTCCCGGCGCGGGCCTCCGAAAGCTGCTGGTTGTAGGCCGCGTCGCCCACGGCGTCGGTGTGGCCGGAGACTTCGACGTACAGTTGCGGATACTTCACCAGGACCTCGCCGACGGCGTCGAGCGTCGGCGCGGAGGCCGGCAGCAGCGTGCTGCTGTTGAAGCGAAAGACCACGTCGATGGTCCGGAACAGGCCGTTCTGGAGCAGGGCGCGCTCGACGTCGGTCACCGTCGGCGAGGCCCCCGGCTGCGACGGCGACGAGAGCATCGCCGGGGCCGCCGTGCCCTGCGCCGCCGACGACGGCACCACGACGATGATCGGGTAGATCACCTGCCGCGCCCGGCCCCCCGCGCCGATCTGCGCGATGCGGCGACGCACCTGCGCCACCCCGCTCGACCGCACGGCCGCGTCATCGCCGTAGAGATACCTCACCGGCGCGAGGGACGAATCCGCTGCGGCGGCCCCCATGGCGGTTGTATCGGGCGCCGCCTCCACGGCGGTCGTATCCACAGCGGTCGTATCCATCGCGACGGCCTCCACGGCGGTCGTATCCACGGCGGTCGTATCCGGCGCGGCGGGCTGTTGCTCTTGCGCCCGGGCGTCCCAGACGCCCACCGCCGGCGCCCACGCCAGCAGGACAAGGAGGGGGAAAAGACGCCGCATAGCTCCTCTGCGTCTGGTGGGTGGAAGAAAAAGCAGGGGGAGGACGGGACGCAAAGCGCCCATCCCCCCACACCGCTCTCTGCCTCAGGTTCTAACGAGGTTCGGGCCGAGTCCCGTTAGAACCGGAGCCGGTAGCCGAGCAATACCCGGTTGAAGTCGAAGAAGTCGAGCGTGCTGAACTCGCCGAAGAAGGTCATGCCGTTGACGAGCGAGTACTCGGCGCCGGCCAGCAGGTTGAGTGTCAGGTCGAGGCCTGAAAGCCCGCTGTCGGTGACGAAGCCGGCGCCGGCGCCCACGTAGGGCCGCACCTGCGAGAGCACGTTGCCCAGCGGATAGACCACGTTGCCGAGGGCGCTCAGGGCTACGCCGTCGCTGCTGAAGCCGAGGGCGGCTTCGGGCACGAACCAGTACTTCTTGCCGGGGAAGCGATAGTCGGCGCGGGCGCCGATGAGGAACTGGTTGGTGCTCTCGCCCAGGCGTACGCCGACGAAGGGCAGCACGCTCACGAGCTGGCGCTGGGCGAAGGTCTGCATCAGGCTGCTGGGCGCGCGGGCCGCCGTGTCGGCGGGCGCTACCGGCTGGCCTTCCGGCGTCAGCACGCGGACCTCGCGCGGCTGCTCCTGCATCTCGGCGCGCAGGCGGTTGGACTCGCGGGCGATGCGCCGTTCGAGGCGGTCCTCCATCTGGCGCAGGCTGGTGTTGAACTCTTCCGCCGTCAGGCCGGCGCGGGGCTGCTCGGCCACGGCCTGGCGCACGATCTGGCGGATCTGCGCGGCGGTCAGGCCGCCGGCCAGGACCGAGTCGCCCGGGGCCATCATCCGGGGTAGCATCTGCGGCTGCGGCGCCATCCCGGCCATGACGACCGTCGGCGGCGCGTAGACCGGCGGCTCGACGGCGGCACCGGCGGCGCTGCCGAAGCGGATGTAGATCTCACCCTCTTCGGGCACCGGAATCGTGAGGGTCTGGCCCGAGAGGTTGCTGGGCCGCTCCTCGCGGATAAACACCGTGTCGCGGGTTACCAGCGGGGCCGGCTCTTCCAGCGGGATCGCCACCTCGGCACCCGTCGAGTCGATGTAAGTCACCATGCGGGGCTGCGGCGCAGGCTGCGGCTGTTGCGGCATCGCGGGCGCGGCGGCGCGGGCGGCTTCGAGCGAGTCGAGGCGGGCACGCAGAACGGCCAGTTCCTCCTGGACGGTGGCTTCGCGGCGCTCGGCTTCGGCGCGCGAGGCGGCCATCTCCCGCTCCAGCACGGCGCCTGCCGTACGGCCGCTGCCGCCGAGGTTGAAGTTGATGCCGCCGGAGAACATGGGGCTGACGCGGACGCTGCTGGGATCGCTGAGATCCTCG
>JBFGTT010000192.1:0-6679 GCA_041565995.1 Rhodothermales bacterium | reverse complement strand
GCGCTGTTGCCCTTCAACCTGAACGACCCGGCGGTGCAGAAAAGCTACCTGGGCCAGGCCGCCCTGGAGGGCGAACCCTATCACAAGATCGAGGTGACGTTCCGGCAGGAAGGCGGCGGGCGCGACTACGAGGACCGCTTCGTCTACTGGATCCACCGCGACCGCTACACGATGGATTACCTGGCCTACGGCTTCCACGTCGACGAGGGCGGCACGCGCTTCCGGCAGGCTTTCAACGTGCGCACCGTCGGCGGCGTGCGCTTCGCCGACTACTACAACTACGTCTCGGATTCGCTGTCCACCCCCGACGCCGCCATCGAGCGCTACGACGAGTTGATGCAGGCCGGCGCCGTCCGCCTGCTCTCCGAAATCGTGCTCGAAAACGTGAGCGTCCGCCCCCTCGATTCCTGAGGGCGGTCGCCTTTCTCTGCCGCGTGTCCTATTTTGGTCGGATCGAAACGGCGCGTTGCGGATACCACCTCCGCGTGCTTTTCCTTCTTTCGCCCGCTAACCCAACCCCAGATCCACGATGAGAACGTATCGGCTACGCCTGACCCCCGTATTGCTCTTTGCGCTGGCGACGTTGCTGGCTGCCGCGCCGGCCCTGGCCCAGCGCGACAACAGCAAGGCGCGTCCCAGCCCCAACGCCGCCCTGTCGCAGACCGTCGGCACGACGGTGATCGACCTGCACTACAGCCGCCCCGGCGTCAAGGGTCGCACGATCTTCGGCGGGCTGGTGCCCTACGGCAGCGTCTGGCGCGCGGGCGCCAACGAGCCGACGACCCTCACCGTCAGCGGCGACGTGACGGTAGAGGGCCAGGCGCTGGCGGCGGGCACCTACAACCTGTTCATCCTGCCCAACGAGGAAGGTCCCTGGGCGGTCATCTTCGCCACCCCGGTGCGCTGGGGGACGATGTACGACGCCGACAACGAGGTGCTGCGGGTCTCCGCCACGGCCCAGGAGGGGCCTGTGCAGGAGTGGCTGAGCTACACGTTCGAGGGCCTCTCGGACACCTCGGCCACGCTGGTGATGCGCTGGTACACCGTCGTGCTGCCCGTGCAGGTGGCGGTGGCCGGGATGTGAGGGCGCGCGGTCCTTTTTTCAGAAATGATCCGGAAGCAAAGCGCCTGCCGGTTGTCCTCCCGCAGGCGTTTTGTTTTTTATGCTCCGGACGATGGACGACTGACGCACGTCGGTGGTATCTTTGACCTCGTCGTCTGTCGTCGTTCGTCCATCGTCGAGATCGAAAGACCCATGCGCCGCTGGCAGGGCCTGGACATAGAGGCTGAAGGCACCGGCATCTCGAAGCCGCTGAGCGAGCAGGTCAACCTGCTGGGCACGCTTTTGGGGCAGGCCATCCGCGAGCAGGCGGGCGCCGAGATGCTGGCGCTGGTGGAGGAGTTGCGCGGGCTGTGCAAGCGCGCCGCCCACGAGGGCCGCCCCGACCTGCGCGAAGCCGCCGCCGCCCGCATCGCGCGGCTCAGCTTCGACGAGATCGTGTGGCTGCTGCGCTCCTACACGGCATTTTTCCACCTGGCCAACCAGGCCGAGCAGCAGGAGATCGTCCGCATCAACCGGGAGCGGGCGCGGGCGAGCGACCCGGCGCACCCCCGCGCCGAGTCCATCGACGAGGCCGTCTTCCGGCTCAAAGAGCGGGGCTATGGGATCGAGCAGGTGCAGGCGCTGTTGCGCCGCCTCGACATCCAGCCGACGATGACGGCCCACCCGACGGAGGCCCGCCGCCGCAGCATCCTCTACAAGCAGCAGGGCATCGCCGCGTTGCTGACGCAGCTGCGCCGGTGCGCGCTGACACCCGAAGAACACGAAGCCGCCCTGGCCCGGATCCACAACCACATCAGCCTGCTGCTGGCTACCGACGAGGTGCGCGCCGCCCGCCCGACGGTGATCGAGGAGGTCGAAAACGGCCTCTACTTCCTCCGCCACGCCATCTGGGAGACCCTGCCGTGCATCTACCAGGACGTGCGGAACGCCGTGGCGCACCACTACGGCGCCGTGGTAGAACTGCCCCTCTTGCTGCGCTTCCGTTCGTGGATCGGCAGCGACCGCGACGGCAACCCCAACGTCACCGCCGCCGTCACGCGCGAGACCGTCGCGATGCAGCGCCGGACGGCCCTGACGCTCTACCTGGTCGAGCTGCGCGCCTTGCGCCGCGAACTGAGCCTTTCCGAACGCCAGGTCGCCGTCCCGCAGGCGCTCTACGACGCGATCGCCGAGGACGAAAAGCTCTTCGTGCTCGAAGCACACCGGGCGCGGCAGTTCCACCACGAGCCGTACCGGCGCAAGGTCAGCTACCTGATGAAGCGGCTCGAAGCGCTGCTCGAGGCCCTCGACGACCCTGCCGCCGAGCCGCCTGCCTGGCGCTACGACAGCGCCCGCTTTCTCGAAGAGCTGCGCCTGCTGGCCGCCTGCCTGCGTCAGACCGGCTTCGGCGACCTGGTGGACGACGGGCGCCTGGGGCGGCTGCTGATCCAGGCCGAGGTCTTCGGCTTCCACATGGCGGCGCTCGACGTGCGCCAGCACAGCCGCGTCCACGAAGCCGCCGTGGCCGCGCTGCTGCGCCTGGCCGGCGTCGCCGACGACTACGCCGCCCTGCCGGAGTCCGAACGCCGCGCCCTGCTCGACGCCGAACTGGCCAACCCGCGCCCGCTGCTGCCGCGCGGCGCCGCCCTGCCCGAGGCGGCGCGGCTCGTGATGGAGACCTTCGAGGTCGTCGGCGAGATCGTCGCGCGGGAGCCGGCGGCGCTGGGCAGCTTCATCGTCAGCATGACGCACGACGTGAGCGACCTGCTCGAGGTGTTGCTGCTGGCCAAAGAGGCCGGGCTGTGGCGCCTCGAAGGCGGCACCGTGACCTCGCCGCTCGACGTCGTCCCCCTCTTCGAGACCATCGAGGATCTGCGCGGTGCCGACGCCTTCCTGGCCGACCTTTTCGCGCATCCGTGCTATGGCCGGCACCTCGAAGCCCGTGGCCGTCTGCAAGAGATCATGTTGGGCTACTCGGACAGCAACAAGGACGGCGGCTACTGGATGGCCAACTGGGCCTTGCACCAGGCGCAGGACCGCATCGGGCGGGTCTGCCGCGCCCACGGGGTCGATTTCCGGCTCTTTCACGGGCGCGGCGGCACGGTCGGGCGCGGCGGGGGGCGGGCCGGGCAGGCCATCCTGGCCATGCCGCCGGTGGTCCACAACGGGCGCATCCGCTTCACCGAGCAGGGCGAAGTCATCTCGTTCCGCTACGCCCTGCCCGACATCGCGCGGCGGCACCTCGAACAGATCGTCCACGCGGTGCTGCTGGCCTCCGCCGCCCCGGCTGCGCCCGAAGAGGCTGCCCCCGACGAGGCCGACGAGGCGCTGATGCAGGCGGTCGCCGAGCGCTCGATGCGCGCCTACCGCGCCCTGGTGCACGACGAGGCGCTCTGGCCCTGGTACGCGCGCGTGACGCCCATCGAGCAGATCAGCCGCCTGCCGATTGCCTCGCGTCCCGTCTCGCGCAAGGGCGCCGGCGAAGTCGATTTCGAGGGGCTGCGGGCGATTCCGTGGGTCTTTGCCTGGACGCAGACGCGCTACCTGGTGCCCGGCTGGTACGGCGTCGGCGAAGCCCTCGACGCCGTCCTCGCCGAAGCGGCCGTCTCCCTCGAACGTCTGCGCCGCATGTACGTCCGGTGGCCTTTCTTCCAGGCCGTCGTCAACAACGCCCAGCGCGAGATGGCACGGGCCCGCCTGGAGGTCGCCCGGGCCTACGCCCTGCAAGCCGCCGCCGACGGCGAGCAGCCGTCTCTGCACGAACGCATCGCCGCCGACTTCGAGCGCGGACGGCGGGCCATCCTCGCCATCACCGGCCAGGACGCCCTGCTCGACAACGCCCCCGTCATCCAGAAGTCGATTTCGCTGCGCAACCCGTACACCGACGTGCTGAACCTGTTGCAGATCGAACTGATGCAGCGTCACCGGGCCGCGACGCCGGAAACGTCGGACGTGCTGGCGCAGGCCCTTTTCTTGAGCGTCAACGGCATCGCCGCCGCGATGCAGAGCACGGGATAACGCCACGGCGTGCCGGCGGGCCTCCCCGCCGGCGCCCCGTCGCGCCACACGCATCCCCCAACAAAGTCTGCCGCTTACAAGCCGACGGGCGGCGTCTGTTGACTGCTCGTCGTATCGGGCAGGGGCCTGGGGGCGAAACGTTCGAGGATGCGGCCGTTCCATTCGACGTCGCTGGTTTCCTCCATCGTCGTGCCCTCGTGCCCGCTGATCGTCTCGGCGCAGCCCGTAAGACCGACCACGCAAGCTACCGCTACGGCAGCCAGGCCGAGCTGCCAACGCTTTGACGTACGCTTCATAGTGCCCCCCTGGTATGAAAGTTCGTGTGAAGGGCCGGGGCGGGCCGCGTCGATGCGCGACGCACAGCCCCGGCGTGTGCTTGCTTCTTCGGGCAAGAACCCCTCCATTCGGCTGCGAGTGAAGGTGTTGCGCGCCGTGTGGGTCGCCGCCCGGCCCAGGCGCCTGCGCCCGTTCCGTCTCAGCATGTCCGGATGCGGAGGCACGCCGCCGCTGCCTTCCCCTGCGCGGGCCGCCCCTGGCGAGACCGCCGGGAACCGCCCGCTGCCCGGCTCAGGGCCTATGCAGACATGCTGAAACGGAAAACGCGCCGGGCGCGCAGGTAAAGAAAAACGCGGCGGGCACCGTCCGGGGGCCGCCCTGCCCTGCCGATTTCATTACTTTTCGAAACACCTGGCAACCAAAAGAACCATCTTGCCGTGCGGATCACGTGGGGCGCGACAACCGCAGAAAACCATGAAAAAGTCCAGGAAACGCCTGCTGGTGGTCGCTGCGAGCGTCGTGGTGGTGCTGCTGGGCGGTTGGTGGATGCTGCAGCGGAGCCTGCACGCGCTCGTCAAGTCGCGGATCGAAAGCGTAGGCACGCAGGCCGCCGGCACGCCGGTGACGCTCGAACGCGTGGACCTCTCGCTCTGGTCGGGCCGGGGGGAGATCACCGGGTTCGCCATCGCCAACCCCGACGGCTTCGACACCGAGCACGCCTTCCGGCTGGGCCGCGTCGGGATCCACCTCGACGTCGGCTCGCTGCGCTCGGGCGTCGTGGTGGTCCACGAGGTCGTCATCGACGGCGCCCACCTCCTGGCCGAGCAGAG
Source organism: Rhodothermales bacterium (assembly GCA_041565995.1). Classification (GTDB taxonomy): domain Bacteria; phylum Bacteroidota; class Rhodothermia; order Rhodothermales; family JBFGTT01; genus JBFGTT01. The sequence continues at coordinate 1,513 of JBFGTT010000192.1, read as the reverse complement.
GCGTCGCAACAACCTGCTGACCATCCTGCGTAGCGCGAGGGCTTTCGCCGACGACGACGAACCGGCCCGTTGGCCCGCTCGCTTCGTCATCGAACGCTTCACCTTCACCAACGCCCGCCTCACCGTCCACGTACCGTTGCTACCGGACCAGCACGTTGACCTGCCGGACCTGGAGGTGACGGGCATCGGGGCGGGCGCCGAGGGTGTGGCTGTGCCCGAGGTGCCGTTGCGGATGCTCGAACCCGTGATCGAGGCGGCCCTACGCGCCGCGCGGCGACGCGTGCCGGGCTTCCCGTGAGCGGCGCCGACGGCCCTACTTGAGCACGCGGATGACGATGGATTCGAGGTTGAGTTTTTCGCTCGAAGGCAGCGCCGAGACGCGGAAACGCACCAGTTGGCCGTCGATCCAGCGTTTGATGGATTGTTTCTGGGTCTCCTCGCGGATCGCGAAGTCGGCCCGGATGATGGCGCTTTTGATGGTGGCCAGCAGGGCGCTCGGATGGATGTCTTCGATGACGCGCCACTGTTCGAGTTCTTCGTCGTGCTGGAAATAGATTTCCGCCTGGCCTTCCTCGTTGGGGACGATGCAGACGCCCTGCGCTTCCTGACGCACCGTCTGCACCAGCAATTCTTCGAAAAAGTTGATGATGGAAGAAGAGTTGAGCGCGGTCTTGAGCAGTTCGTCTTCGAGCGCCTCGGCGGGTGCGTCGGCGGCTTCGGGCGCCAGGTCTGCGGCTTCCTCCAGCGGCGCGGTGGTCGTCTGGGCGATGAGCGCCCGTTCGGCTTCCAGGGCCTCCTTGAGCGCCTTGTACTTCCACGGAAAAGCCTCGGCCAGCAGATCGACGACTTCCAGTTCGGGCGCGTAGCGCAACTCGTAGCCGGCCAGGTTGAGTTGCGGCATCAGCGCCTGCACCTCCAGATGGGTGGGGTCGTGCGTGGCGAAGATCAGCCGCATCCGGTGGCTGTGGTTCTGCTCGGCCTCGGCGATGGGCACCATGCGCAGCTTGATCATCTGCTCCCACTGCCGCCTCGGCACGAGCCGGTGCAGCTTTTCGATCACGTGCAGGGCGCCGAGGCGGACGATGCGGGCCTCTTCGATGCCGTAGACGCGCGCCGCCTCGGCGAAGATCAGTTCGCGGTCCAGTTCGGGCACCAGCGTGAGCAGGCGCCAGAGGGGTTTGCGAGGATCGCCCTTGAACTCTTGCTGCCACAGCGCCCACGCCTCCGCCACGCGTTCTTCGCTGACGATCTGGTCGAAGAGCAGCATGATGACGACGCGGTCGCGCAGGTCGAGCGCCGAGAACTGGCCGCCGGAGGGCGGCGCGTCGGCCTCGGCGGCGGGGCCGGGCGCGACGGCGCTTTCGAGGGGCGCCTCCGGGGGTTCGTCGCCGGCTCGCAGCCTGCGCGCGAGGGTTTTGCTCAAACGGTCCATCCTCCCAAATGCTTGTTTATGAAATGTTTTTTTGCGCGCCCCCCTCCCGGATCAACGCCCGGCGTCTGCGGCGAAGGCCGG
>JBFGTT010000191.1:0-6688 GCA_041565995.1 Rhodothermales bacterium | reverse complement strand
GCGACGTGGCGATGCCTCGTTTATCCCCCAGGTCGCGCATGATGGCGAGCGCTTCGTGGGAAAGGGCCGAGGCGCGCGCGTTGTCGCCGGTCTGAAAGACGACCCAGCCGAGGTTATTAAGCGACGTGGCCGTGCCGCGCCGGTCGCCGCGTTGCCGGCAGGCAGTCAGCACTTCTTCGAGGAGGTCGATGGCAGCCTGGATATCTCCCAGTTGCTGCGCCATCGTCCCGGCGGCGTTGAGCACCGTGACCCAGAGGCTCGTGTGGGCGAACGCCTTGCCGGCAGCGCGAAGCCGGGCGAGTTGCTGGATGCCCTCGCGCATGTGGCCGCGTACGACCCAGAAGCGCCAGAGCGCCGCGCCGATGCGCAGGCCGGTCTCCACCTCCCCGGCGGCGTCCACCCACCGTAGCGCGGCGCGAAGGTTGTCGTGCTCAGCCTCCAGGCGGTCGAGCCAGGCGATCTGGTCCGGCCCCGTCAAGAACGGCGCAGCCTGTTCGGCCAGATCGCCGAAAAACGCGGCGTGCGCGCGACGCAGGGCGTCCGCTTCGTTGGCGGCGGCCAGGCGTTGCAGGCCGAACTCGCGGATGGTCTCCAGCATCTGGAAGCGCGGTTCGCCGTCGGGGTCGTCCTCGCGGCGCAGCAGGCTCTTATCGACCAGGGCCGCCACGCCGTCGAGCGCGTCGAGCGTGCCGGCGGCAGCGCAGACGGCCTCGGCTGCATCGAGCGTGCAACCGCCGACGAAGACGGCCAGCCGGCGGAACAGAACCTGCTCGTCTTCCTCCAGCAGATCGTAGCTCCAGGCGATGGCCTGCCGCAGCGTCTGGTGACGGTCGGGCAGGTCGCGCGCGCCGCCGCGCAGCAGGTCGAGCGGCTTTTCGAGGCGGGCGAGCATGGCCCGTGGCGAGAACAGCTTGATGCGCGCCGCCGCCAGCTCGATAGCCAGCGGTAGCCCGTCGAGCCGATAGCAGATCTCGGCCACCGCCGGGGCGTTGTCGTCGTCGATGGCAAAGCCGGGCCGGGCGGCCTTCGCCCGCTGGATGAACAGTTCGACGGCGGCGTACTGCGAGAGCGCCGCGCCGGAGGCCGGTTGCTGTGGATCAGGCAGCGCCAGCGGAGGCACCGGAAACTCGTGCTCGCCGCGCAGGTGCAGCACCACGCGGCTCGTGACGATGGCCTTGATCCCCGGACAGGCGCCCAGCAGGTCCGCCACGACGGGCGCCGCCGCCGTCACCTGCTCGAAGTTGTCGAGCACCAGCAGCACCGGACGCGTGCCCAGGTGCTCTCGGAGGGCCTCCAGGATCGTCAGGGCGGGGTTTTCGCGGACGCCGAGGGCCTGCGCCACGGTAGAAGCCACCAGCGCCGGATCGGTGATGGGCGCCAGGGGCACGAAGAAGACGCCCGCCTCGAAGTCGTCGAGCAGGTCCGCCGCCGCTTGCAGGCTCAGGCGCGTCTTGCCCGTGCCGCCCGGCCCGGTGAGCGTGACCAGGCGGATCGTCTCGTCGCGCAGCAAGTCCAGCAGCGCCGCCACCTCGCGCTCCCGCCCGACGAGCGGCGTCGGCTGCGCCGGGAGGTTGTTGGGCCGGCTCGTGAGCGTGCGCAGCGGCGGGAAGTCCGCCGGCAGGCCCGGCACGACGAGCTGATAGAGGCGTTCGGGCTGTTGCAGGTCCTTGAGGCGGTGCGCGCCGAGGGCGCGCGTGGCGACGCCGTCGGGCAGGTCGTGCTGCGCCAGGTCGAAGGCGGCTTGCGAGAGCAGCACCTGCGCGCCGTGCGCCGCCGAGCAGATGCGCGCGGCGCGGTGCACGTCGAGGCCGACGTAGCCCTCCGCCGTGACCACCGGCTCGCCGGTGTGCAGCCCCATGCGGACGCGCAGCGGCGCGCCTTCGGGCCAGGAATGCGCGGCCATCGCGCGCTGCGCCGCCACGGCCGCCGCCACGGCCTGCGTGGCCTTCGAGAAAGCGACGAAGAAGGCATCGCCCGCCGTATCGACCTCCCGGCCTCCCTGCGCCGCAAAGGCTTCCCGCATCAGCCGACGATGCGCCTCCAGCACCGTCGCGTACTGCGCGCCGAGCCGATGGAGCAGGCGCGTAGACCCCTCGATGTCGCTGAAGAGAAAGGTGACGGTTCCGGTGGGCAGCTCAGGCATCGCTCGGATCTTTAGGGAACGCCGGGCGGCGATCAGGCCTGCGGAAACGCCGGGTCTTCCTTCACGCGCTGCGCCTGCCAGAGGTGACGCCTGTGATGCGCGGCGTGGTGCGCAAAGACCTGCCCCAGGCTTTGCTTCGCAAACTTGATGATCGGCGAGCGGGCGCGGAGGCGCCCGAGGTCCAGCCCGTTGGCGCGGCGGATGAGGTTTTGCACCGTGGTCAGCATCGCCTCCGTCTCGGCCCGCACGGTCTCGGCATCTACGTGCGCGGCGGGCGTGTACTCCGGAAACGTCTTCACCTTGAACCTGGGCGGCGGCTCGTTGGACCAGACGATGAACCGGCCCATCAGCCCATGGCGGTAGGGACCGTCGCTGAAAAGCTGCTGCGCGCGGCCCTTGGCAATCATCTCTTCGATGCGCGGCAGGTCCAGGCGCGTCTCCAGCAGGAGGTGTTCGAGGCATTGCGCTATCGACCAACGGCCCGCCTCCGGCTGCCAGTTCATCTGCGCCTCAGTCAGCCCGTCGGCCAGCGCTACGACCTCGCGCCGGATGGCTTCAAACTGATCGAAATAATCCTGCAACTCCGGCACCAGCGCTTTCGGGCGAGCGGTAGATTCATCGACGAGGGGTTCCATGGCATCACCTCCGAATGGTCAGACAAAAACCGCCCCGTAAAAGTACTCGTAAGAAAAATAAGAAGCTAACCCCGCCGGGCGCTCACTTCTTCCGCCCGGCCCGCGCCCGGCTGAAGCCCGCCTGCGCGTAGATAAAATCGCCCAGTTCCGAATCGTCGTCGTTGGCGGCGTTGGCGGCCACGTGGAAGACGACGCGCCCGGAGGCAGCCTCCGGCGCGGTCCACTCGACGGTCCACCGGGCGGCCTCCGGCGCTTCGAGGAGGGTGCCGGCATCGGTGTGGTGGGCGTACGCGACGGCGGAAGAATCGTCCAAGACGACCTCGACGCGGTCGTCCACGGGGCGGAGCGTGCCGGCCTGCCGCCCCGCCTGCTCGCCCTCGGCGAAGCGCGCCGCGAGTTGGAAGCCGCCCCGCTGCATCGCCGGCCTGGCCAGGGCGACGCGAAGGCGGTAGCGCGCCCCCGGCGCGTAGGCCTCCGGCACGCCGTCGAGCGTCAGCGTGCCGCCGGGCGCGTCGAGCTCCTGGTCGAAGTGGCACCGCCGGCACGTCGGCTCGCCGAAGCCGCCCGTGTGCGCCGGGGGCGGGCGCTCCGGATAGACCCGCGCCGGCGCCGGCAGCAGCGCCACGGCGACCAGGCCCAGCAGCACAGGACCGAACCAGCGCCCTCGCATCACGGAATCCGGGCGCGACCGACGGTGTTGGTGTCGGTGCCGAACCAGACGGTGCGCGTCGGCGGATGGAAGTACATGTGGCGCACCGTCCCGCCGCCGCTCTGAATGTCGGTGCTGCTGAAGAAGGCTTCCGTGGCCGGGTCGAAGCCGACGAAGCGGTTGGGGTCCAGGCCGGACTCGACGAACCAGAGGCGGTCTTTGTCGTCGACGGCCATGCCGTAGGGCCGCGAGGCGGCGGCGCCGGGCATCGGCCACTCCGCAAACGCCTCCGAAGCCGGATCGTAGCGGCCCAGGAAGCCGCGCGCGTAATCGACGTACCAGACCAGGCCGTCCGAGGTGGTCTCCAGGCGCCGGGGCCGCGCGCCCTCGTCGGGCAGGGGGATCTCCCGCAGGGCCATCGTCTCCGGATCGACGGTGGCGAGTTTGTGGGTGCCGAAGAGCGCGATCCAGGGCCGGTCCTGCGCGTCGAGCACGATGCCGTAGGGGCGCGCCCCCGAGGTGGGCACCTTCGCCAGCTGAACCGCGCCGGTGGCCCTGGTGAACTTGCCGACGAAGTTGCCGCCCTGCACGGTGAACCAGATGTCGCCGTGGCTGTCGAAGACGAGCGTGTGCGGGTCGCGCGCGGCCTCGTCCGGCATCGGGAACTTGGTGATCGCGCCGGTGGCGGGGTCGAGCCTGCCGATGTGGGCGGCGCGGTTGCCGGCGTACCACACCTGGCCGTCGGCATCCACGATGAGGTTGTGCGGGCCGGCGCCCGGATCGAGGTCGTAGCGCTTGAATTCGCCCGTTTCGGGGTCGAGATAGGCCAGGTAATCGGCGGTCTGGCCGACGAACCAGGCGCGCCCCTGGCCGTCTACGTACGGATCGCGGGGCCGCGTGTTTTGCCACGGGACGGCCCACTCGGTAATTTCGACGGGTTCGACCTGCGGCATCGGGATCTCTCCGGCGCACGTCAGGGTCAGCAGCAGGAGCGCAACGAGGTATTTCATGGCAGGACCTCCATGGGGGATGCTTGGATCGGCTACCGTCACTAGCGTTAGACGAATCGTCCGCCCGACGCATTCCTTGGAATGTAACCAGCGCGAAGGATTTTCACGAGGGGCCTTCCGTTCGAAGGCGGCGGCGCGCTCCTTCCGCCCAATTTTTTTTCGGGATCGCTCTCCTTTTCTCCGCCACCGGTCTCTATGATACCAGAGGACCCGCCGCAGACGCCGGGCAGGAGACGCACAGGATGGCCAAAGCAACGCCAGAGACGCCCGACGCCGTGCTCGTAGTGGCCGCCATCCTCGGCGACTTCGGGGCTTTCGACGAGCTGGTGCGGCGCTACCGGGCCGCCGTGGTCCGTACGGCGCAGGCCGTCGTGGGCGCCGCCGACGCCGAGGACGTGGCGCAGGACGCCCTCCTGCTGGCCTTCAAGGCGCTGCCGGCCATCGAGGATCCGGCCCGGTTTGCCGCGTGGCTGATGGTCATCACGCGCCACCGCGCCCTGCGCTTCGACCGGCAGGAGCGCCGGCGCCGGCGCACGCTGGTGGCCCTCGACGCCGTGCTGCTCGAACAACTCGGCGCCCTGAACGAGCCGATGGTGCGGCAGCGCGAGGCGCACGAAGACCTGGCACGCACCCTCGACGCCCTGCCCGACGCCTACGCGCTGGTGCTGCGCCTGCGCTTCCTCGACGGCGTCCCGCTCCGGCGTATCGCCGCCTTCCTCGACCTCCCCGCCTCGACCGTCAAGTGGCGCGTCTACCGGGGCAAGCAGTTGCTTCGCCACGCCCTCAAACGCCTGGACGCCCCCATCGCTACCGGCAACGAACCCTGACGAGCGCATCCGCATGGAAAAAGACAAAGAAATCGCCCGGCTGGTCAACGTGCTGAAGAAGACGGCGCGCATGGCCCAGCAGACCGCCTGGACCGGCAGCGACGATGACGCCGCCACCTACTGCGTCGAACAGTACAACCGCGTGCTGGCCCGCCTCGCCGAGCTGGACCCGGAGGCTTCCGCTGTCTTCGAGGCGCTGCCGGCGGGCAGCTCGCTCAGCGTGGTGGCCCTGGCCTGCCGGCAACTGGCCGCCTACTACGAAGAGGAAACCGCCTCCGCCGGCTGGGGCCGCGTCTACGGCGCCGCCTTCGACGCCGAGTCGTTCAAAGACTTCTGGCGGCAGTCGGCCCGCGACATCGAGGACCTGGGCGAGTTCATCCGCGAAAACATCGAAGCCTGGGCGCACCACCGCTCGTGCCGCCGCGACGCCCGAACCGAAGACGCCAGGGACGAAGGGTAGGAGGGTTGCGTCTTGGGGTGAAGAAACGCTAACACTTTAACACCCGTCGGGGCTGCGGAACGTCGCCGGGCAGGCCGCGTTGTGTGGATCTGATCCGGATCGCTTTTCTCTGCCAACCCATCGAAGGACCGCGCATTACCGACCGATACTACGCGATACTTTTCCCTTCCAAGAAGACGTAGTGCGCGGCATGCGCTCGATGCGCGTCATAGCGACGGGGCTTTTCCTGCTGGCCGTGTGGGGCCTGGCCGTGCCCGGAGGCGCCCGTGCACAGGGCTGGGGCAGCGTCGAAGGGCGCGTCACCGAGGCCGGCGCCGGCGCGGTCCTGCCCGGCATCACCATCGTGGTCGATGGGACGAACTTCGGCACGGCGTCGCAGGAGGACGGGCGCTACGCGCTGCGTCTGCCGGCGGGCCGCTACGCCCTGCGCTTCTCCGCCGTCGGCTACGTACCCCGCCTCGACTCGGTCGTGGTGCGGCGCGACCGGACGACGACGCTCGACGTGTCGATGCAGGGGGCCGTCGTCGAGCTGGAAGGCGTGACCGTCGAGGAGTCGGCGACGCCGGCGGAGGCTGGGGTGCAGCAGATGGATCCTGAGGCGGCGCGCAACATGCCGGCGCCCTTCAAGGGGTTCCGGGCACTGAAGGTGCTGCCGGGCGTGGCCTCCAACAACGAACTCTCGAACCAGTACTCGGTGCGCGGCGGCGGCTACAACGAGAACCTGATCTTCATCAACGCCTTCGAGATCTACATGCCCTTCCGCCCGCGCCAGGGCGAGCAGGAGGGCCTGGGCCTGTTCAACCCCGAACTGGCCGACCGCATCACGCTCTACACGGGCGGCTTTCCGGCGCGCTACGGCGGCAAGCTCTCCTCGGCGCTCGACATCCAGTACCTCCGCCCCGAAGGCGCGCCGGTGGGCGGCGCCGCCTACCTCTCGCTGCTCGACGCCGGCCTCCACGCCGGG
>JBFGTT010000190.1:0-6718 GCA_041565995.1 Rhodothermales bacterium | reverse complement strand
GCCCGCTTCGCCGCCGCCCTCGCCGCCGCGACGTGAAGAGGCCCCTGGCAACGATGCTACGAAGCGCCCGCACGTTTGACGCCCCCATGACCCTACTTCCTCGAATCGGTATACTACCCGTTCATCGTTGCAGCACGTCGGCCTCGGTGCAGGCGTACGCGGCGCTCCACGCACGCCGAACCCGAAGGCACCCGCCCTAGAAATCGTCGCAGTAGACGTAGGCGTCGATGACGGCCTGCTCGCCTTCTTTGCCGGGCCGGGCATTGCCGTGCTCCATGCCCAGGATGCCCCGGTAGCCCTTCTCGTGCAGGTGGCGGAAGACGTTGCGGTAGTTGATCTCGCCCGTCGTCGGCTCGTTGCGGCCGGGGTTGTCGCCGATCTGGAAGTAGGCGACCTCGCCCCAGGCGGCGTCGATGTTGGGGATCAGGTTGCCCTCGGTGATCTGCTGGTGGTAGAGGTCGAAGAGGATCTTGCAGGCGGGGCTGCCGACGGCCTTGCAGACGGCGTAGGCCTGCGGGATCTTCGCCAGAAACTGCCCCGGATGGTCGCGGAACGGGTTGAGCGGTTCGAGGACCATCACCAGGCCGTGCGGCTCCAGGATCCCGGCGGCGCGCTTGAGGCTCTCGACGACGTGGGCCGTCTGGTAGTCCATCTCCAGGCGGGCGTCTTTGTGCCCCGGCACGACGGTCATCCAGGTGGCGTTGACCCGTTTGGCGACCTCGACGGATTCGCGGATTTCCTGGAGGAACTGCTCGCGCAGGGCGGCGTCGCCGTGGGCCAGGTTGGGCTGGTTCCAGGAGATGGTGTGCGCCACGAAGACGCCCATCGCCATGCCCCGGCGGCTCATCTCGGCGGCGATGCGCTCCTGCACGTCCACGGGCCGGCTCTTCATGCCGTTGTCCTCGAAGGCGGTGAAGCCCTGGTCGGCCATGAAGGCGATCTGGTCGATCAGGTCGTCGCCGGCGTGGTGTTTGAACATGCCGAAGTGCGGCGCATACCGGAGCTTGAAGGCGTGGCGCCTCGCGCGGGCGGGCGTCGCGCCGGCCTGCGCCGGCGTGCCGGCCCCCAGGGCGCCGGCGGCCAGCGTGACTACGAAGTCTCTGCGTTTCATCGTGCTCGGTTGATCTTCGTCGGCGCCCCGGTCACACGTCGCAGATGGCGACGGCTTCGCGGAGCGACGTGAGGGGGTCACGCGTCGGGATGAACTCCTGGGCGACGAAGCCCGTAAAGCCGGTCTCGACGATGGCGCGCAGGATGGCCCCGTAGTTGAGTTCCTGCGACGCGTCGATCTCGTGCCGGCCCGGATTGCCGCCGGTGTGGAAGTGGGCGAAGTAGTCGCGGTAGTCGCGGATGGTGCGGATGACGTCGCCCTCCATGATCTGCATGTGGTAGATGTCGTAGAGCAGCTTAAAGCGGTCGGAGCCGACGCGATCGACCAGGGCGACGCCCCAGGCGGTGCGGTCGCACTGGTAGTCGGCGTGATCGACCCGGCTGTTGAGCAGTTCCATGCAGACGGTGACGCCGTGGCGCTCGGCCTCGCCGACGATCTGCTTGAGGCCCCTGGCGCAGGTTGCAAGGCCCGCCTCGTCGTCCAGGCCGGCGCGGTTGCCGGAGAAGCAGATCACGTTGGGATAGCCGGCCTCGGCCACCTCCGCGATGCGCGTCTTGAAACCCGGCACCAGCCAGGCGTGGTTTTCGAGGCGGTTGAAGCCGTCGGTGAGGCGGTTCTTGCCGGCGGCCACCGGGCCGTTGGCCATGGCGCAGATCAGGCCGTGTTTTCGAAGAACGGGCCAGTCCTCCGGATCCAGCAGTTCGACCGATTGCAGCCCGAAGGCTTTCCCGGCGACGGCCAGCTCTTCGACGCTCATCCCCGGATAGCACCACTTGCAGACGGAGTGGTTGACGTTGCCCTTGAGATCGAGCAACCGCGCTTTCGATACCGGCGCCGCCATCGGCCCGGCGGCGAGCGCCGTCGCCCCGGCGGCCAGGCCGGCCCTGACGAAGTCCCTGCGTTTCATCTCGTTCGTGTGATTGCAAGGTTGGGGCGCCGGTCATCGCGGGGGATGAACGCCGCTGAAGCGACGACTACGAGCCGGTAGGCGCTCTTCGTCAATCATCAACGCGGCAGAAGCCTGCGCCCGTGGGTCTCACGCGGCCAGGAAGTCGTAGATCTTCACCTCCTTCCACAGCGACGAGGACTCCTGCCGGAAGGTCTCGTGGAAGGCGGCTTCCTGGTAGGCGTCGTGCGCGGCGGCGTCGTCGAAGACGACCACGAGGGCGTAGGCGTAGCTCCGGTCGATGATGGGCCGGTCGGTGGCGGCGGGCGTGCCGTAGAAGCCGTGGCGGACCATGCCGAGGCCGGCCAGCCCCGCCAGACCTTTCTCGAAGGCCGCGAGCTGCTCCGCCGTCAGGTCGTCCTTCATCCAGAAGTAGACGCAGTGGACGAAGGTGCCTTTCGGCAGCGCCATGCCTGTGAGCGGGAGGGCCGCCAGCGCCGCCGCGCCTGCCGCCATCCCCTTGCCGATGAAGTCTCTGCGTTGCATACTCTCCCTCGCCTGGTGGCCGATGTCTGTTGAAAGCGTCAGAACGCGCTCAAGATAAGCGTTTCGAAGGTGGGTGATTGGGAAAAACGGTGACGCGCGCCCTCCGGCGCGATGATGCGCGCGGCCACGCCCGGCAGGCCGGCCACGAAAGCCAGCCCCGCATCCGGTCCGAGGACGCCGACGGCGGAGGCCAGCGCGTCGGCCTGCATACCGGTGGGCGCGACGACCGTCACGAGGCTGCGGTCGGTCAGGCCCAGGCCGGTGCGCGGGTCGAGGAGGTGCGAGTAGCGCACGCCGTCCACCTCCACGAAGCGGTACGTGTCGCCGGAGGTGGCGACGGCGCTGCGGGCCAGGAGCCGCGCCTCCTGCACCACCTCGCCGTTTTCGTCGACGGCGCTCACCGCGACGCGCCAGCCGGGCGCCGCCGGCGGCGGCTCACCCAGCGCTACGTCGCCGCCGGCATCGACGAGGGCCTGCGTGATGCCGAAGGTCCGCAGCGCCGCCAGTGCCTCGTCCGCCGCGTAGCCCTTGGCGATGCCGCCCAGGTCGAGCCGCATGCCAGGCTGCACGAGCCGCACGGTGCGGGCGTCGGGGTCGAGGCGCACGTGGCGATAGCCGACGGCGCGGCGGGCCTTTTCAAGCTCCTCGGCAGGCGGCAGTTCGCTGCGCCGCGCGGCGTGGCGCCAGAGCCGGGTGAGCGGTCCCACGGTCACGTCGAAGGCTCCGTCGGTGGCCTCGGCGAGGCGCTGCGCGGCGGCCAGGACGGTCCACAGGTCGTCGCTCACGGGCACGTCGCGCCCCGTGCCGGCGGTGGCCGAGAGGCGGTTGAGTTCGCTCTCGGCGAGGTAGTCGCTCAAGCGGCGGTTGAGCGTGTCGATGCGGGCGAAGACGGCGGCGGCGGCGCGGCGGGCCAGCGCGCTGTCGGGTGCGTAGAGCACGAGGTTGACCTGCGTGCCCATCTGTGGACGGCTGAAGACGAAGCGCTCCAGCGGCTGCGCCCGGAGGCCCGGCGCGTGCCCCGCCATCGTGCACAGCACGGCGACCGCAGCGAAGCAGGCAACGCGCAGGGCAGCGGCCCAACGTCGCGCTCCGCTCCCCGCCCTTCGCCCTCCGGGCGCGACGTATCTCGCAAGCACGGTGTTCACAGACGGCCTCTCACAGCGCGTCAAAGCGCCTTCGTCCCGCCCGGCATCGGGACCGGATAGCGGCCGTGCTCGTCGGGCAGGACGGGCGGGTCGGCGTCCCAGGCGAAGCGTTCGGGCATCAGGCTCAGGTTCGACTGCATCGCCTCGTCCCACTCCACCACCCTGCCCGAATAGGTGGCCATGCGGCCCATGATGGCGGTCATCGTGGCGACGGCGCCCATCTCGGCGTCGGCATACTTGTGCTCGCCGGCGGCGATGGCGGCGAAGAGTTCGTCGTGCTCGACCTGGTAGGGGTTGGGATCTTCCTTGTCGCGGTGTTTGAAGAGTACGTTGCCGGCGACGTCGAGCAGGACGCCCGGCTCCGGCGCGGTGCCCTTCGTGCCGTGGAAGGCTTCCGAGACGCGGTTCATGCATTCGGGCATGTGGCGGCACTGGCTCAGGGTGCGGCTGCCGTCGGCGTATTCGAACTCGACGAAGTGATGGTCGTAGATCTGGCCGGAGTCGGGGCCGGTGCGCACCTGGCGCCCCCCCTGCCCCTGCGCCCGCACCGGATGCGCCTGCTTGACCCAGTTCGACACGTCGATGTTGTGGATGTGCTGCTCGACGATGTGGTCGCCGCAGAGCCAGTTGAAGTAGTACCAGTTGCGCATCTGGTACTCCATCTCGGTCTGTTCCGGCTGGCGTTCGCGCACCCAGACGCCCTCGCTGTTCCAGTAGACGCGCCCCAGGATCACGTCGCCGATGACGCCCTCGTGGATGCGCCGGACCCACTCGCGGTAGACGGTCTGGTAATGCCGTTGCAGGCCCACGACTACGTTGAGCTTTTTGGCCCGGGCCTGCTCGGCGGCCGCCAGCACTCTGCGCACGCCCGGCGCGTCGGTGGCGACGGGTTTTTCCATGAAGACCTGCTTGCCCGCCGCCACGGCGGCTTCGAAGTGATAGGGCCGGAAGCCCGGCGGCGTCGCCAGGATCACCACGTCCACCAGCGGGATCACTCCTTTGTAGGCGTCGAAGCCCACGAACTTGCGCTCCTCCGGCACGTCGATGCGCGCCTGGATGCGCTCCGGCGACGCGCCCGACGCCTCGGCGTGGTCGGGATTGACCAGGTTCTCCAGGCTCTCGTCGAGCCGGTCGCGGAAGGCGTCGGCCATGGCGACGAGCCGGACGTTTTGCGCGGTGTTGAGCGCTTGCAGGGCTGCGCCTGTGCCGCGCCCGCCGCAGCCTACGAGGCCCACGCGGATGGCGTCGTCGCCGGCGTAGAACGCGCTGGCCTTCAGGGGAAACTGGCTCGCCATCAGGCCGCCGACCACGGCGGCGGAGGTCTTGACGAAGTCTCGCCGGCTGACGGCGTTGTCTTCAGCGCTCGTTCTGGTATCCATGATCCTCACCTCGAAGGCGTCCAGGTTGATGGGGGGTCGGTGGGCGATAGCCAGCAAGTACGGGCAGATCCGAAGGCTTTGTCAATCTCTTCGGGTGTTCTTCACTCGCCCAGCACGAAGCGCCAGAAGGCCTCGACGTCCTCCGGCGGCGGCGGCACGACGGGGCGCACCAGCCGGAAGCCGACGAACGGCGCGTCGGTGTTCCACCAGAAACTCTTGGGAATCTGCGGATCGCGGCGTTGCCAGGCGGCGCTGGAGCGCAGGCGCGCGGCGCAGCGCAGCGCCTCGGGGTCGTCGTCGTAGGCGCCGCCGCGCACGGTGCGCGGGTGCAGGCGCGTGGGCCTGGCCCACGGCGCGCGGGCGGTATCCGCCGGCAGCGAGGCGTAAAAAGCGGCGTCGTACTCGTCGAGCGTCCACTCGGCCACGTTGCCGTGGAGGTCGTAGAGGCCCCAGGCGTTGGGCGCCTTCTGCCCGACCGGGTGGAAGACCTCGTCGCTGTTGCCGAAGTACCAGGCGTAATCGTCGAGGCCGGCGGGGTCGTCGCCGAAGGCGTAGGCGGTCGTCGTGCCGGCGCGGCAGGCGTACTCCCACTCGGCCTCGGTGGGCAGGCGGTAGAAGTGCCCGGTCTTGTCGGAGAGCCACCGGGCGTAGTGCAGCGCGCCCCACTGCGTCACGCTGACGGCGGGATGCGCCGGCCCGCCCATGCCGTGCGCGGGGTCTTCGTAGGGCGGGCTGGGCCGCGCCACCGCGTCTGCGCTGAAGGCCGCGCCGGGCGACGCCGTCGTGTCGCTGTCGCGGTCGCGATGCCGGAAGATGGCGAATTCGTCGTAGGTCACCTCGCGCGCGCCCATCCAGAACGGTTCGAGGCGGACGACGCGCTGCGGTCCTTCGTCGGCGTCGCGACCGGCCTCGTCGTCGGGACTGCCCAGCACGAACACGCCGCCGGGCACGTAGGCCATCTCGAACGTCACGTCGGTGCCGGGGATGGACTCGGTGTACGCCCGGCCCGGCTGCGCCTGCGCGCTGCCTGCCGGCAGCAGGAGGACGGCCGCGATGGCAGCCAGGCGCCTCACCCCTGCGCCTCCTTGGCGAAGGCGGCGTCGAAGGCGGCGGCCGACGGCGCGAAATCGACCGACTTGACGAAGGCGCACGCCTCCTCGGCGCCGTGCTCGCGGTCCATGCCGCCGTCCTCCCATTCTATCGAGAGCGGCCCGTCGTAGCCGATGCGGTTGAGTGCGCGGATGATCTCCTCGAAGTCGATGTTGCCGCGCCCGAGGGAACGGAAGTCCCAGTAACGGTCGCGGTGGCCGAAGTCGAGGTGGCCGCCGAAGACGCCGGAGCGTTTGGGCCGCTCGGACCACCACACGTCTTTCATGTGCGCGTGGTAGATCCGGTCGCCGAATTCCTCGATGAAGGCGACGTAATCGACGCCCTGGTAGCCGAAGTGGCTCGGATCGTAGTTGAAGCCGAAGGCTTCGCGGTGCCCGACGGCCTCCAGGGCGCGCGCGGCGCTGGCGAGGTCGAAGGCGATCTCCGTCGGGTGGACCTCCAGGCCGAAGCGCACGCCCACCTCGTCGAACACGTCGAGGATGGGGTTCCAGCGGTCGGCGAAGTCCTGGTAGCCGGCCTCGATCATGCCGGGCTGGTTGGG
>JBFGTT010000189.1:0-6720 GCA_041565995.1 Rhodothermales bacterium | reverse complement strand
GATGCCGAAGAAGGGCAGCGTAGCCGAGCCGGGTTTCTGCCCGATGGCCCCCGGCAGCGGCGTGATCAGGATGCCGCCCGTCTCGGTCTGCCACCAGGTATCGACGATGGGGCAGCGGCCTTCGCCCACGACGTGGTAGTACCAGAGCCAGGCTTCCGGGTTGATCGGCTCGCCGACGGTGCCCAGCAGGCGCAGCGACCGCCGGCTGGTGCCGGCGACGTAGGCGTCGCCTTCGCGCATGAGCGCGCGGATGGCCGTCGGCGCGGTGTAGAACTGCGTCACCCGGTGCTTGTCGACGACCTGCCAGAAGCGTGCGGCGTCGGGGTAGGTGGGCGTGCCTTCGAAGAAGACCTGCGTGGCCCCGCCGGCCAGCGGGCCGTAGACGATGTACGAATGCCCGGTGATCCAGCCGACGTCGGCGGTGCACCAGAACACGTCGCCGTCGTGGTAATCGAAGACGTAGCGGTGCGTCAGGCTGGTGTAGACGAGGTAGCCGCCGGTGGTGTGGAGCACGCCCTTGGGCTTGCCCGTCGAGCCGGAGGTGTAGAGGATGAAGAGCGGGTCTTCGGCGTCCATCGCCTCCGGCGCGCATTCGGCGTCCACGCCGTCGGCTTCTTCGTGGTACCACCGGTCGCGTCCTTCGACCCAGCCGACGCGGCCGCCGGTGTGCCGGACCACGAGCATCGTGCGCACGTCCGGGCAGCGTTCGAGGGCCTTGTCGGCGTTTTGCTTGAGCGGCACGGCGCGCCCGCCGCGCCGGCCCTCGTCGGCGGTGATGAGGTAGGTCGAGTCGCAGTCTAGGATGCGGTCGGCCAGCGAGTCGGGGCTGAAGCCGGCGAAGACGACCGAGTGGATGGCGCCGATGCGGCTGCAGGCGAGCATGGCGTAGGCGGCCTCCGGGATCATCGGCAGGTAGATCGTCACGCGGTCGCCCCGCTCTACGCCGTGCTTTTTGAGCACGTTGGCGAAGCGGCAGACGCGTTCGTAGAGCTGGCCGTAGGTGACGTGCTGCGCCGGCTCGCCGGGGTCGTCGGGTTCGAAGATCAGCGCGGTCTGCTCGGCGCGCGTCTCCAGGTGGCGGTCGATGCAGTTGTAGGAGGCGTTGAGCTTGCCGCCTGCGTACCAGCGGATGTGCACGTCGCTGGAGGCGAAGGACACGTCTTTGACGGTCTCGAACGGCTCGAACCACGTCAGGTGCTCGGCCTGCTCGCGCCAGAACCCTTCCGGATCCTCGACCGAGCGCCGGTAGAGCGCCTCGTACTGCGCCATTGAGGCGACGTGCGCCTGCGCGCGGAAGGCCGCCGAGGGTTCGAACACCTGGGCCTGCCCCGAATAGGCAGCCGTTACGGAGGTCTGATCAGCCATGACGGGAAGCGGTTTGGGGAGGGGTGGGACGAGCGACGATGGACGAATGGCGATGGACGAACGACGAGCGTGTTGGGGCGAAGCAGCTCGTCTGTGGACCGTCGTCTTGCAAGGCGTTGCTGCGCACGCACCGTCGCGGCCGGGCACCCTCACGTTCTACGTTTCGCGTCCCAGAAAGCGTCGCGGCTTCACGTTGTAGCGTTTGGCGACGGCTTCTTGCAGGTTCGACACGGCATCGAAGGCGGTCTTGAGCAGGTTGCGTTGCACCTTGGTCAGCGTGGTCGGGTCGATCTGGTTGTTGGGCGGTTCGTTGGATTCGACGGCTTGCAACTGGTGCGCCAGGCGCACGTCGACGAGCAACTGGTAGGCTTCGAGGGCGGACCCGACGGCCTCGGCCATCTCCGGAAGGGCCTCCGCTGCGTGCCGCAGCCGCTCGAAGGTGCTGGAGGAGGCCACGTAGCGCAGTTCGAGCGCCAGCAGCCGCGCGGCGTCCACGATGGGCCGCACCCCCCGGTCGCGGATGTTGAACGAGGGCCGCTCCTCGCCCGAACGCTCCAGCACGAAGCGGCGGAAGAACGACAGCGGCGGGCGGTTTTCGAGGGCCTGCGCCGCCATCAGGCTCAGGAAGCTCCGCTCGGCGTCCATCGCCTGCACGTTGAGCGCGTCTTCGACGTCGAGCCGGAGCGCTTCGAAGAGCTTCTGGTCGCCGTAGACCCAGCGCAGGTCGAAAAACGGCGGGACCGGGGTGAGGTCTTCGGCCTCGAAGATCCACGTCCGGTAGATCTTTTTCCAGTCCCGGAGCGTGTGGCAGCGCTGCAGGTCGGGGGCGGCCTCGTCGCTGGTCTGGAAGCCGCACACCTCCAGCGCCGCGTTGGCCTCATCGAAGAGCCGTCCGAACCAGCGTTGCGCCCGCTGGGCGTCGTGCGCCGAGGCCGGGTTGGCGTAGACGAGCGCCCCGTACTTCTCCGAGGCCAGCGCCGTCTCCTGCCGTCCGCCGTTGCCCAGGCGCAGCCAGGCCCAGGGCAGCTCGACGCGGTCCTCGCCGGCCTCGGCCTTCAGGTCGCGTTCCGAGAGTTCCAGCACGCGCACGACGAGGCGGTCGTAGAGTTCCGAGATGATGACGTTGAGCGTTTCGGGCTGCACGCCCTGGCGGTAGAGGTAGAGCAGTTGCTCGTTGGCCTGCGTGCGGATGCGGGCCAGTTCGGCGACGGCGTGCGCGTGGCTGACGCGCCGCAGCGTGGCGATGGGATCCTGCCCCCTGAAGTGCGACACGTCGCGGTCGGTGAGCAGGCCCACGGGCACCTCCGTCTTGCCCTTGCGCGTGGTGATGACGAGCCGGTAGACGCGCCGCCGCATCATCGTCAGCATGGCGTCGAGCACCTTCGATTCGTCGTTGATGGTGTAGACGGGCGCGGACATGAGGCGGCGCACGGGCGTATCGAGGGGTTTGCCGGCGGCCAGGAGCTTGTTGCGCAGGTCGCGGTCGGTCAGGATGCCGGCCAGCCGGCCCTGGTGCATCACCATCAGCGAGCCGACGCCCTCGCGCTTCATCAGCCGCGCGGCCTGCTGGGCCGGCAGGTCGGGCGCGCAGGTGACCGGCTCGCGGTGGACGAGTTGATACAGCCGCCGCGTCATCAGCAGGTGCGCGCCGGCCACGTCGCGCGGGGCGCCCATCCGGCTCAGGTATTGCTTGAGATCCTGGTTGAAAAACGAGGCGAACTCCTCGTTCTGGTCGTAGAGTTGCTGGAAGCGCGCGACTTTGAGCACGGCGCAGACGGTCGGCTCGACGGCCTTGGCTTCGTAGATGAGCGATCCGCCCTTGAGCAGGCCGAAGGAGCCGAAGACGTCGCCCTCGCCGCACTTGTCGAGCAGGCGTTGCTGGGCCACGTCCATCAGCCGCACCAGCCCCGCCTCCACGATGTAGAGCCCCGGATGCTGGGTGCTGCCCTGTTGCAGCACCACGTCGCCCTCGTTGTAATACTCGATGGAGATGTCCGAGAGCAGATCCCGGCGTTGCGCCTCGGTGAGCCGGTCGAAGGGCTGCGTGCGCTCGAGCAGCCCGGCAATGCGGTCGATGATGGCGGACGTAGTCGTGCTCATAAGCGATCAGGTCGGCAGGCTGGCAGGAAGGAGTAAGATAACCAAAAGGATGGATTAGGAGCATTTCCCGGCGCAAAGACGACCGACCATGGACGGACGACGACTGTCGGCCCGTTTATCGGTCGTCTATCGTCCCTCGTCTTGATGGCCGGGTGTGCACAGGTCACAACCTGAGTCAGGGTAAGATAAACGTTTTGGCGATGGCTTGAAGGGCCGTGCGCTCATTGTAACGATTCCGGCGGAAAGTCGGCCGGATCGAACGACGGCGCCGGGTAGGCCGGATCCATGGCGGCCAGGGTATCGACGAGGAGTTGGCTGACGACGAGGTCCCGGAACCAGCGGCGTTCGGCGGGGACGACGTACCAGGGGGCGTAGTCGGTGGAGCAGTGCGAGAGGGCCAGTTCGTAGGCGCGCTGGTAGTCGTCCCAGCGCTTGCGCTCCTCGAGGTCGCCGGGGTTGAACTTCCAGAGCTTGTCGGGATGCTCCAGGCGTCGCCGCAACCGTTTGAGCTGGAAGGCGGGCGAGATGTGGAGCATCACCTTGACGATGCGCGTGCCGTGGTCCGAGAGCATCCGCTCGAAGTCGTTGATGTGCCCGTAGCGCCGTTCGATGAGCGCCTCCGGGGCCAGCCCGTGGACGCGGACGACGAGCACGTCCTCGTAGTGCGAGCGGTTGAAGATGCGGATCATGCCGCGTTCGGGCACTTCCTGGTGGACGCGCCAGAGGAAGTCGTGCGCCCGTTCGCGCGCCGAGGGCACCTTGAAGCTGGCCACGCGCACGCCCTGCGGGTTGACACCCTGCGTGACCTTGCGGATGGTGCTGTCCTTGCCGGAGGTGTCCATGCCCTGCAACACCAGCAGGAGCGCCTGTCGGTCTTCTGCGTAGAGTTTTTCCTGGAGGGCGGCCAGCCGGCGTCGGTTCTCGGCTACCTGCTCGCGCGCGGCCTCCTTGTCCGAGAGGCCCTGCGTGTCGGCGGGGTCGAAGCGGTCGAGGTGGACGCGGCGGCCCGGCTCCACGCGGTAGCGGTCGTAGTCGAACGAAAGATCGGGCATCGGCGAGGCAGGGGCGGCCTGTTCAGCGGCTCAGGTAGAGGTTGCGCATCTCGTAGGGCCGGCGGAAGTGCTCGTCGGTGAGCGTCTCGACGAAGGCGATGGCCTCGCCTGTCGATTTCATTTCGGGGCCGAGTTCTTTGGGCACTTCGGGGAATTTATCCCACGAGAAGACCGGCTCTTTGATGGCGTAGCCGGTGAGTTTCGAGTCGAGTTCGCCGCGTTCGCGGAAGGCGGCCAGCTTCTGGCCGAGCATCACCTTCGTCCCGATGGCGGCCACGGGCACGCCGATGGCCTTGGCCACAAAGGGCACCGTGCGCGAGGCGCGCGGGTTGGCCTCGATGCAGTAGACGACCTCCTCCCTGACGAGCAACTGCACGTTGATCAGGCCGACGACGTGGAGCCGGTCGGCGATCTCGCCGACGTAGCGGCGGATGGTAGCCAGGACGGTCTCCGAGAGCGAGTAGGGCGGCAGCACGGCGGTCGAGTCGCCCGAGTGGACGCCGGCGGGTTCGATGTGCTGCATGATGCCGGCGATCCACACCTCGTCGCCGTCGCGCACGGCGTCGACGTCGAGTTCGATGCTGTCTTCGAGGAAGAGGTCGAGCAGGATCTCGTTGCCGGGCATCAGCTTGAGGATGCTGGCGACGTGGCGTTCGACCTCTTCTTTGTTGATGGCGATGCGCATACCCTGGCCGCCGAGCACGTAGCTGGGGCGGATCAGGATCGGGTAGCCGATGCGCTCGGCCACGCGCACCGCCTCGTGGACTGTGTGCGCCGTGCCGTAGGGCGCAAACGGGATTTCGAGTTCTTTGAGCACCGCCGAGAACTTGCCCCGGTCCTCGGCCAGGTCCATCATCTCGTACGAGGTGCCGAAGATGCGGATGCCGTGTTCGACGAGCTTCTGGGCCAGCTTGAGCGCCGTCTGCCCGCCCAGTTGCACGATCACGCCGGAGGTCGAGAGGTCCGGGCACTCGTGTTCGATGATGTCGAGGACGCGCTCCCAGAAGACCGGCTCGAAGTAGAGCTTGTCGGCCACGTCGAAGTCGGTCGAGACGGTTTCCGGGTTGCAGTTGATCATGATGGCCTCGTAGCCGAGGTCGCGGGCGGCCAGCACGCCGTGTACGCACGAGTAGTCGAACTCGATGCCCTGCCCGATGCGGTTGGGGCCGCTGCCGAGGATGACGACCTTCTCGCGCTCGGAGACGGCGCTTTCGTTGTCGGTCTCGTAGGTCGAGTAGAAGTAGGGCGTCTGGGCGGGGAACTCGCCGGCGCAGGTATCGACGAGCTGGAACGAGGGCGTGACGCCGAGGCGCTTGCGGTAGGCGCGCACGTCGTCTTCGCGCACGTCGTCGAGCACGAGGTAGGCGATTTGCACGTCCGAGAAGCCGTGCTGCTTGACGCGGAAGAGGCCGTCGCGGTCGAAATCGGCCAGGCGGCACTTGCGGATTTCCTGCTCCATCGTCACGAGGTCCTGGATCTGGTAGAGGAACCAGGGATCGACCTTCGTCACGTCGTGCACTTCTTCGACGGAGGCGCCGAGCTTGAAGGCGTTGCGGATCTGGAGGGTGCGGTCCCAGTAGGGCTTGCGCAGGCGGTCGCGGACCTCGCTGCGGTCGACGTCTTCGCGGTCGGCGCCGAGGCCGGCGAAGCCGATCTCGAGGCTCTGCCAGGCTTTCTGCAGGCTCTCGGGGAAGGTCCGCCCGATGGCCATGACCTCGCCGACGGCCTTCATCTGCGTGGTCAGTTCTTCGTCGACGCCTTCGAACTTCTCGAAGTTGAAGCGGGGGATCTTGGTGACGACGTAGTCGATGGCCGGTTCGAAGCAGGCGCTCGTGGTGCCGGTGACCTCGTTGGGCAGTTCGTCGAGCGTGTAGCCGACGGCCAGGCGGGCGGCGACTTTGGCGATGGGATAGCCGGTGGCCTTCGAGGCCAGCGCCGAGGAGCGCGAGACGCGCGGGTTGATCTCGATGGCGATCATGCGCCCGGTGCGCGGGTGCACGGCGAACTGCACGTTGCAGCCGCCGGCGAAGGTGCCGATGGAGCGCATCATCTTGATGGCCGTGTCGCGCATGTGCTGGTACTGCTTGTCGGTCAGCGTCTGCGCCGGCGCCACCGTCACCGAGTCGCCGGTGTGTACGCCCATCGGGTCGAGGTTTTCGATGGAGCAGATGATGATGACGTTGTCGTTGGCGTCGCGCAGCAG
>JBFGTT010000188.1:0-6748 GCA_041565995.1 Rhodothermales bacterium | reverse complement strand
GGTATCGCTCAAGGAAACCCCTTTCTTAAGCACTGATACGCCACGCGGGCTTCAATGGTGCCCGTGCCACCTCGCAAGAAAGCGGCCCCGCCGCGCGGGATGGGAATCAGCCAGATCCCTTTTCAGAAGCGCCATCGAAGCTGGGCGCGCACCTCCCGGAGCCGGTTGCCCGCCACCTCGTCTAGCCCCGACCCTACCGAGCGGACGTCCTCGAAGCGCGTCAGCGCCGCCTTGGCTTCGAGGGTGAAGCGCCCGGAAGGGTGCCAACGGGCGAGCACGTAGACCCGCTGGCCGCGCCCTGAAAAAGCCGGCACGGAGAACGTGTAGCGCAGGTCGTCCTCGTACGTGAACACGCGAGCGTCGAAGCCGTCGGCGTCGAAGAGGGTCAGGCGGAGGGCCAGGCGTAGCGCAGCGGCGGGCAGCCAGTGCGCGTCCTGGTAGAGCACCATGCCGAAGCGGTCCGGGGCGCCCGGCACGGCGAAGCGCACGCCCTCGATGCGCGCCCGGAGCCGGAGCCGGGGGCTGAAGCGGTAGTCGCCGTGCAGGCGGAGGGACTGGCGCGTTTCGGGGCGGACGGCGTCGAGGCGGCGGCCCCGCGCGTCCGTCCACGACGCGCCGGCCTCGCGCGTCTCGGTGCGTGCCTGGAGGTAGACCGTCAGCCAGTGGCGCGGGCGATGCTCTACGAGCAGCAGCGCGTCGTAACCGGTGCTCGGGCGTGGTACGGCGAAACGCACCCAGGGGAACCGGTACTGGTCGAAGTAGGCCGCCAGGTGCCATCGCGGGTGAGGATGGATCTGAAGCCCGGCGTAGTAGCCCGTCTCGTTCTGCGGGGCGCCGCTGCGCTCGCCGAAGGCGTAGCCGTGCAGGCTCACGAAGTCGCGCGGATAACTGCGCGCCAGGACGACGGCCTCGGCGCTCCGTCCCAGGCGCAGCACCACACCGCCGACGCCGCCGGTCGCGCCGCCGGGCGCGCGGGCGGCCTCGCCGAAAAGATGCGCCG
Organism: Rhodothermales bacterium; assembly: GCA_041565995.1. GTDB lineage: Bacteria > Bacteroidota > Rhodothermia > Rhodothermales > JBFGTT01 > JBFGTT01. The sequence continues at coordinate 5,748 of JBFGTT010000188.1, read as the reverse complement.
CTCCGGCAAAGACGCCGGCGTAGATCCCGGCCATCGTGGCGCGCCGGCCGGCGAACCTGAAGCGCTGATAGGGCGCCTCGCCTGGGCGGAAGGGCCGGTCGAACCGGCTGTGATAGCCGACGACGCCCAGCCGGGCGCCCTCGCTCCGGTATTCGAGGGCGCCGCCCACGAGGTCTTCGCGCAGGGCGTCTTTCTTGCCCAGTTCCGAGGGCGTGCGGTGCAGACCGCTGCGGGCCAGCGCAGTCGCCTCGCCCAGGTCTTCGAAGGCGGCGCCTGTCGTCGTGTCCGGTTCCAGCACCCCGGCGTCGAGGGTGCGGCGCGAGGCAAAGGCCGACACCGCAAGGCGCGGCGCGACGAGGACCGTGGCGGCCACGCCTCGCAAAAACGTGTTCTCGTCGGTCGAGCCGTAGGGGAGCAGGCCCCGGCCCGCGCGTGCCGCGGTGCGCACCGGCTCGCGCCCCTTGCCGAAGGCGCTGCTGCGCCAGAGCACCACGCCCTGCCCGAAGTCGGCCACGTAATCCCCGACGATCAGCGCCTCGATGCGGCCCGCGCCGCGCAGGGCCAGGTGGGCGCTGACGTAATCGAAGCCGTAGGTGCGCCGGGCCGGATCCCACGCCAGGCGCTCGCCGGGGTCTTTTTCCAGCGTCAGGTTGAAGCTCAGGCGACGGGCGCGGGTGCGCAGGCGGGTGTAGAGGCGGTCCGGCGAGCCGGCGTAGGTCGTGCGCGTGGTGTCGTCGTCGTAGCCCCGGCCCACGTCGAGGCGCCGCCCGGCGCGCTGGATGAGTTCGACCTGGAGACCGCGGAGGAGACCGCCGGGGCGGCGCGCCTGCTCTCCCTCCGCGCCGACCCTCAGGTAGGGGCGCGCAGCCAGGAGGACGTCGTCGGTCACGCCCTCGACGGCGCGCAGGTCCGCCACGGCGCCGAACGGGCCGCCGGCGGTGCGGAACCGGACGATGGCGCGGGCCAGCGAGGGGCCGAGCGCCGGGATCTGCGCCAGATCCTCGGCGGCGGCGGCGTTCACGTCGAGCGGGTGGTCCCGCAGGTCGGCCAGCCCTTCGGCCAACTGCGCCGGGTCGGCGGCGAGGTCGTCGAGGTCTTCGAGGAGGACTTCCAGGCCGTCGGCGGCGGTGGTGTCGGGCGTTTCCTGCGCGACGGCCGGGAGCGCCGGCAGGCAGGCCAGCAGCAGCAGCGCCCCTGCGCGCCGCATCCCTCGAAATCCGGTGCCCGGCAGCAGCATGACGGCCCTCGCTCACCATTGCAGGCCGAAGGAGACCGCAGGCGACCAGCCCAGCGCCTCGTGGCGCTCGCCCGCCACGTCGGCCCGCAGCCGTCCCAGCCGCACTCCGGCGCCCGCTGTGAAGCGGGCCGGCTCGGTGGCGGCGCCCGCCCGCAGCAGAAGCGCCGCCACCGGGTGCGCCTCCACGCCGGCCCGCACCGACAACGGGAAGCGCACGTCTTTGTAGACGTCGGCCACCACCAGAAACGGCTCGGCGGGCGTGTAGGCCAGCCCCAGCGCCAGCGCGCGCGGCAGCGCTTCCCGCCCGCCCAGCTTCGGCACGTGCACGTTGACGGCCTGGAAGCCGACCTGGAGCGCCGGCAGCACTTCCACCAGTCCGCCCAGGCCCAGGCCCAGCGCCCCGGCCTGCCCGTAGGTAGGGATCGAGACGCGGAGGTAGTCCAGGCGCAGCCCCACGTAGAAGCGCCGCGTGCTGCCCGGACGGACGCCGCGGGCGTAGCCGGCCACGAAGTGCGTCTCGCGGTAGGCGTCGGAGCCGAAGGTGCGCACCCCGGCGGCGAAGGTGCCCAGGCGCGTCGGCTCGGCGTACTGCGCGGCGGCCAGGCGCAACGCCGCCAGGCCGAAGGCTTCGGTGGCGAAGAAGGCGACGGCCCGGCCCGGCAGCGTGGCCCACGAGGCCGGGTTGGCGTGCCCCCACACGTCGCCGCCGAGGGCGGTGGCCGCACCGCCGAGGGCCGCCGCGCGCGCTCCGCCGTCCATTGAGGTCTGCGCCCGCCCGTTGTGCAGGCAGCCGGAGAGCAACGCGAGGATCAGGAGGAGGCCGGGACGAAGCATGCCGCGCCGGGTGCGTGGGGCGTGCGGGGCCTCAAGGTATCAAAGCGGCGCCTCTGTTGAGTGGTTTTTTTTGGGGAGTTCGGGCATTTTTTTTCAGGAGGCGGCCATCTGCCGCAAGGCTGCCAGCAGGAGCGTGCCGTCGGGAGAGCCTAGCCCCGTGCAGGCGTTCCAGCCGGGGCCGGCGGGGTAGAAACCGTTATTGCCCACGAGGATCTGGCGGAAGACCGGCGTGCCTTCCAGGGCGTAGAGCGCCGTGCTGAGAAAGCCCACGCGCCGGTCCAGGGCCTGGTTGAGCCGGGCCGTGAGCGCCGCCCAGAGCGGTGCCACCGCGCTGGTGCCGCCGCTGGGCTGCCAGCGCCCGTTGACCAGGATCACGTAGCCGCTCTGCGGGTCGGCGTTGCCGGCTACGTCGGGCACGCCGCGTCCCCAGAAACCGGCCCGGAAGCCGGCAGGCGGCACGGGCGGCACGGCGGCTCGGAGCTGGTAGGCAGGCCGGCTGAAGTAGATGCTGACGCCGCCGCCGCTGGCGCCGCCGCCCTCGGCAAGGTTGTTCCAGACGATTTCGTTCTCGATCACGTCGCCCGAGGCCGCCAGGCGTGTGCCGCCGCAGCCGATGGCGCCCGGCGCCGAGGCCGGGAAGGTCGCCGCGATGCGCCCGCCGGGCAGGCGGTTCGCGGCGCCGCTGTCGCCCGAAGCGCAGAAGATGGTGACGCCCAGCAGGCTGCCCGAAAGTATCACGCGGCTCATCTCTTCCGCCGCCATCGCCGGCCAGGTCACTTCGGGGTTGCCCCAGCTGATCGAAAGCACCGAGGGGCGGTGGACCGTGTCGTGGATGGCCTCGTTGACGACGTTGACGAACCCCTGGCTCGACCCTTGCTCTGCAAAGTAGACGACGATCTTGGCCCCCGGCGCGACGCTGCCGACCACTTCGAGGTCGAGCGCCACTTCGATGTCGTCGTCCGGGATGCTGCCGGGTTTGTTTGGGCCGTAGGTGGAGATGTCCGGCTGTGGGATGCCCAGCGTCTTGAAGTAGGTCGTCAGGTCGCTTTGTCGGAATCCGCCCCCCAGTTCGATGATGCCGATGCACTGCCCGGCGCCGTCGGTGCCGGCAGGAAAGCGGTAGGCTTGCGCGACCTGCGGCGGGGTGAACAGGCCCGGCGGGATGCCCGTGAAGCCCTGCGCTCCCGCCGCTTTCGGCTGGATCGTCGCGGCGGCCTCGGCCTGAGGCCGGACGACGTGGGGCCGGGCCAGCGGCCGGTCGTCCAGCCCCAGCACGCTCGTGACGACGCCTTGCAGTTCTTTGGGAAGGTGCACGGGACCTTCGTGGCCCCGGTAGCACCCGTCGGCGTGCTCGTAATGCGCCAGTTCGACCCCGAAGGCTTCGTTGAGGGCCTCGATGGTGCCCGATAGTTTCACCACGCGCCGGGAGGCGTGGCTTTCGACGACCTTCAAGCCGTGTGCGCGGGCAAAGGCCGTCACCTTGCTCAGGTCTTTGCGCAGCGCGCTGTGCCGGGCCTTGAAGGCCTTGTGCGAGAGCTGCCGGCGGCCCGGCTGCGCCAGTTCGTCCGCCGAGGGCAGTTCGCCCGAGCGAGGGCGCACGTACACCGTGACCTGCGCGGTTTCCTGGGGATGCGGCCTACCTGCTACCCGGGCGCTTTCGACGGGCGCGAGTTCGCTGCCGGCCAGAGCGGTCTTTTTTCCTTTCGATGCCATTGCTGATCCCTCCGTGTTATCTTGATTTTTAGGATGACGTTACGCTGGGCACGATTACTGGAGCGTGCGTACGTCCGTGAAGTTCAGCGTTGCCTTCGCATTTTGATGGGAGTGGGTGGTGTTTTTTGCCCCCATCCTCCCATACCCCACATCCTGATGAGGTTTACGAACCATTGCACGGCTCCGCAGCATCATACAGGGCCGTGCGCAGAATAGCAAGCGAGGAGGCGACGCGCACCCGCAGCCCCCGGAAACCGCCGCGCCGCCTTCGGGTACCAGCCGCCAGCCCTTCCGCTGTACCGACGGGCCGTACGCCTTCAGCAAAAAACACTCGCGTCAGCATGCATCGCGCGCTACCCTCCCTCGCGGGTCTCGCCACGGCGGCCTTGCTGGCCGCCCTCACCGCGCCGGCGGCGCAGGCCCAGGAATTCCTCTGCACCGCCACGGTAGACTACCGGCAGCTCAGCGGCGCCAAGTACACCTACCTCGACGAACTGGCCCGCGAAGTCGAGGAGTACATGAACCAACACACCTGGACCACCGACCGCTACCAGCGGCACGAACGCATCGAGTGCTCGATGCAGATCGTCTTCCAGGAAGCCATGACGCTGACGAGCTTCCGCGCCCGCCTCATCCTCACCAGCCTGCGCCCCATCTACGGCACCACGCAGAACACCCGCGTCTTCCAGGTCAACGACGCCGACTGGCAGTTCGACTATGCCCAGGGCACCCCTCTCGTCTTCGAGATCGAGCGCTTCGACCCGCTCACCTCGGTACTCGACTTCTACGCCTACGTGATGCTCGGCTACGACTACGACACCTTCAACGAACTCGGCGGGACGGCTCACCTGCAGAAGGCTCGCCGCATCATGGAGCTGGCGCAGGCGCAGGGCGCTATCGGGTGGAACGAGGTCGGCAGCGACCGCGGCCGCGCCACGCTGATCACGCAACTGCTCGACCCGCGCTTCGTGCCGCTGCGCAAAGCCTATTTCCAATATCACTTCTTCGGGCTGGATCACTTCGTCTCGGACACTAACAACGCCCGCCTCGCCGTGCTCGAAGTGCTCAAGACGATGGACGCGTTCTACCAGGAGGTCTCGCGCAGCTACACGCTCGATCTCTTCTTCGGCACCAAGTACCAGGAATTGGCGGCGCTCTTCGAGGCCTCTCCGCTGAGTGCCGACGCCTACGCGAGGCTCAGCGAGGTCGATCCCTCGCACCTGACCGAATACAACCGGCTGGTGCAGTAGCCGAAGCGGCAAGCGCCGTCGCCTCCGCGCTCCGAACCTCCCCGCACACCCAATCCGGTGGATTTGTTAAGGTGTGGACGACGTTGCTGAGCCGTCAGGTGCCTTTTCCTCGTCCACACGTCCATACCCCCAAACGCCCACACACCCATACGTGAACTGAGCAACCGGATGGGGTATCACGGCGTCCGTGGGATGATGCGCGCCGTCTGCACGCGGTCGTCCTCGTAGATCGTGTCCACCACGTCGAGGCCCTGGACGACGTAGCCGAAGGCGGTGTAGCGGCCGTCGAGGTGGGGCTGCATGCTGTGCGTGACGAAGTATTGCGACCCTTCGGTGTCTTTGCCCGAACTGGCCATGCCGAGGGTGCCGCGCCGGTAGGCCAGGCGCGTGAATTCGCTGCGGATGCGGAAGGGCGGGCCGCCGAAGCCGTCGCCGCGCGCGATGTCGCCGCCCTGGACGACGAAGTTGGGCACGACGCGGTGGAAGGGCACGCCGTCGAAGCGGCCCTCGCGGGCGAACCGGGCGATGGTCTGCGTGGTCAGCGGGGCCTGTTCGGCGTCGAGCACGAGCGTGACGGCGCCTTTGTCGGTCTCGAGCACGAGGTGCGGGTGCGGGCCGAGTTGCCGGAGGTAGGCCCAGTCGATGGTGCGTTCCGCCGGAAAGGGGCCGGAGGGGAGCACGGGCGCCTCGCCGGTGCGCCCGGCGAGGGCCTGG
>JBFGTT010000187.1:0-6774 GCA_041565995.1 Rhodothermales bacterium | reverse complement strand
TGGTGGTCGAGTGGACCGAGATGGGCGCGGCGACCGAGCGGCTGTTCTGGGCGCTGGCGCAGGGCGCGACGCCGCAGCCGCTGCTCGGCCCCGCCGGCGAGCACCTGGCGCCGATGCGGCCCGGCACGGCCGAGGGCGTCCTGCTGGGCGGCAACCTGACGCTGGTGACGCGGCTGCTGGGCACGCCCTACCTGCCGCCGCTCGAGGGGGCGCTGCTGTTCGTCGAAGAGGTGGGCGAGCAACCCTACCGCCTCGACGGGATGCTGGCCCAGCTTCGCCTGACCGGCGTGCTCGAGCGGCTCGGCGGCCTCGTCGTGGGCGGCCTCACCGAAGGACAACCCGACCCCGACCGCCCCACGCTCACCCCGGACGAAGTCCTGCTCGACTACCTCCACGACGCGCCCTTCCCCGTGGCGACGGGCCTCGTCTACGGCCACTTCCCCGAAAAAAGCACCGTCCCCGTCGGCGTCCGGGCGCGGCTCGACGTCGGCGGCGGCGCAGCGCAGCTTTCGATCCTGGAGCCGGTCGTCCGATGACCCTCGCGCTGCTTCGAGACACCCCCGGGGCACGCATTATTTGAGCGATCTTCAACGCGCCGCGCGCAAAAATTTTGGATTTTCGAGAGACCCGTCTCCGCCCTCCCGGCTGAACTCTCTCAGCACGCACGCCGCCGATGTCCACGCCCCCGTCTGCTTTTGAACCACCCATGCGCCTGGCGGTCTTTGCTTCGGGCGGCGGCACCAACTTCCAGGCGATCCTGGACGCCGTCGCGCGCGGCGACCTGCCGGCCACGGTGGCGCTGTGCCTGAGCAACAAAGCCGACGCGGGCGCCCTGGCGCGCGCCCGGCGGCACGGCGTCCCCACCGTCGTGCTCGACCCCACCGACTTTGAGACGGAGGCCGCCTACGTGGCGGCGTTGCAGGCGGCGCTGGCGGCGCACGGCGTCAACTTCGTGGCGCTGGCGGGCTACATGAAGAAGATCCCCGCCGCCGTGGTTCGGGCATTTCGCGGGCGGATGCTCAACGTCCACCCGGCGCTGTTGCCGGCCTTCGGGGGCCGGGGGATGTACGGGCGGAAGGTGCACGAGGCGGTGCTGGCCTACGGCGTGCGCTGGACCGGCGCCACGGTGCACCTGGTCGACGAAGACTACGACACCGGCCCCATCGTGCTGCAAGAGCCGGTGCCCGTGCAGCCCGGCGACACGCCCGAGACACTGGCAGCGCGCGTGCTGGAGGTCGAACACCGGCTCTACGCCGAAGCCCTCCGTCTCTTCGCCGAGGGACGCATCGTGCTCGAAGGCCGCCTCGTGCGCGTCCGGGAACCCGCCGACGTATCAACGGGCGACGCTGCCTAGCGTCGCTTCACCAACGCTTGAAAGCGGCGCTGGAAACCGCTTTAACCTGTGGATAGACGACATGATCGAAGTCAAAGACCTTCCCGCGCCGCCCGACCAGGTGCAGGTCCGCCGCGCGCTGCTGTCGGTGTTCGACAAGACCGGGCTGGTCGATTTCGCCCGGCGGCTGGCGGCGCAGGGCGTGGCGCTGGTCTCTTCCGGCGGCACGGCGCGCGCGCTCCGCGAGGCCGGCCTGGCCGTGCAGGACGTGGCCGACCTGACGGGCTTTCCGGAGATCCTCGGCGGGCGCGTCAAGACGCTCCACCCGGCGGTGCACGGCGGCCTGCTGGCCCGGCGCAACGACCCCGACGACCTGGCCGACCTCGACGCGCTCCACATCGAGCCGTTCGACCTCGTCGTGGTCAACCTCTATCCCTTCGAAAAGACCGTCGCGCGCGCGGGCGTCAGCGAGGCCGAGGCCGTCGAGAACATCGACATCGGGGGGCCGGGGATGGTGCGCGCCGCCGCCAAAAACTTCGCCTTCGTGGCCGTCGTCACCTCGCCCGAGGCCTACGATGCCCTCCTCGACGAAATGACCCGCCACGAGGGTGCGCTCTCGATGGCGACGCGCCGGCGGCTGGCCCGCGCCGCCTTCGAGCACACCGCCCGCTACGACCGCGCCATCGCCGACTACTTCGCCGGCGGCAACGGCCGGCAGCCGGAGACGCTGCCGGAGACGTTCGGCCTCAGCCTGCCGCGCGCGCAGGCGCTTCGCTACGGCGAGAACCCGCACCAGCAGGCCGCCCTCTACGGCCACCCGGAGCGGTTCTTCGAGCAACTCCACGGCAAGGACCTCTCGTTCAACAACCTGATCGACCTGAGCGCGGCGATGCAACTCATCGACGAGTTCGACGAGGGCGATCCGGCCTGCGCCATCCTCAAGCATACCAACCCGTGCGGCGTGGCCGTGGCCGAGACGCTGGAGGCGGCCTACCAACGCGCCTTCGCCACCGACCGGCAATCCCCCTTCGGCGGCATCGTGGTGGTCAACCGCCCGCTCGACCGCGCCACCGCCGAGGCCCTCGACGCCGTCTTCACCGAACTCGTCATCGCGCCCGACTTTGAGGAAGGCGTGCTGGACTTCCTGAAGCAAAAGGCCAACCGGCGCCTGATCCGGCAGCGCGCGCCCGCGCGGCAGGACGGCAGCCTCGACGTGCGCTCGGCCGTGGGCGGGCTGCTGGTGCAGCAACACGACCCCGCCCTGCCCGGCCCGCAGGCCCTGCGCGCGCAGGTGCAGGTCGTCACCCGGCGGCCCCCCACCGAGGCCGAATGGCAGGACCTCGACTTCGCCTGGCGCGTGGCCAAGCACGTCAAGAGCAACGCCATCGTCTACGCGCGCAGCCGCGCCACGCTGGGTGTCGGCGCCGGGCAGATGAGCCGCATCGACGCCTCCGAGATCGCCCTGGCCAAGGGCCGCAAGTCGGAACTTGACTTCGCCGGATCCGTGGTAGCCTCCGACGCCTTCTTTCCCTTCGCCGACGGCCTCGTGGCCGCCGCCGAGGCCGGAGCGCGGGCGGCCATCCAGCCGGGCGGCTCGATCCGCGACGACGAGGTCATCCGCGCCGCCGAGGCACACGGCATGACGATGGTTTTCACAGGCAAACGACACTTTCGGCATTAACGGGCCGCGATCCGGTCGTATCTTGGGCCGGCGGTATTTTCCTCCGCCCGCGCACGACCCACCCCGGCCCGCTTTTCACGCGAACATAAATGGCTTTTCTGAGATTCTCGTCGGACGTTGCCATCGACCTGGGCACGGCCAACACGCTGATCTACATCAAAGGCAAGGGGATCGTGCTGAACGAGCCAAGCATCGTGGCCGTTCATCGCAACACCCGCAAGCCCATCGCCATCGGGCACGAGGCGCTCCAGATGCACGAGCGCACGCACAAGGAGATCGAGACGATCCGCCCGCTCAAGGACGGCGTCATCGCCGACTTCGAGGTGGCCGAGCAACTCATCCGGGGGCTGATTCAGAAGGTGCAGAAGAGCTGGTTCACGTCGATCCGGCAGATGGTCGTCTGCATTCCCAGCGGCATCACCGAGGTCGAAAAGCGCGCCGTACGCGATTCGGCGGAGCACGCCGGGGCCAAGCAGGTCTACCTCATCGCCGAGCCGATGGCCGCCGCCATCGGCATCGGGCTGAACGTGGACGAGCCGGTGGGCAACATGATCGTGGACATCGGCGGCGGCACCACCGAGATCGCCGTCATCGCCCTCTCCGGCATCGTCATCGACGAGTCGATCCGCGTGGGCGGCGACGAGATGGACACGGCCATCCTGCAGTACTTCAAGCGCAACCACAACCTGTTGATCGGCCACCGGACCTCCGAGCGCATCAAGCGCGAGGTGGGCAGCGCCATCGAACTCGACCCCGAACTGGAGATTTCGGTCAAGGGGCGGGACCTCGTCAGCGGCATTCCCAAGGTGCGCACGATCTCGTCGGAGGACGTGCGCGAGGCGCTCAGCGACGCCGTCGTGCAGATCACCGCCGCCGTGCTGCGCTGCCTCGAACGCACCCCGCCCGAACTCGGCTCCGACATCCTCGAACGCGGCATCATGCTCACCGGCGGCGGGGCGCTGCTCAAGGGCCTCGACACGCTCATCCGCAACCGCGTCGAACTGCCCGTCTACGTGGCCGAAGACCCGCTGACGGCGGTGGTGCGCGGAACCGGCAAAGTGCTCGAAGACGTCGAACCTTTCAAACGGGTGTTGATGTAGAAGCCTGACGCGTGAAACGTAAGGACGTTTTATAGAAACGCTTCGCCAGGCACCCTTCGGGTTTACCTTTCACGCAGGTCTATTTTGAACCGCTGACGGCGGCAGAAGAGGAGATACCCCCCCACGCTTGCCGGAAAGAAACCATGCCCTTCCGCCTCTGGGATCGCATCCGCGACTGGGTCGTGCTCTCGGTACTGCTGCTGTGCGCCGTCGTGGCGATGCTGGCGCAGAACGAGCCGATGCTCCGGGGCCTGCGCGGCTTTTCCCTGCAGACGACCGGGTGGATCGAAGCACGCTTCGCCTGGGTGGGCCGCTTCTACCGCGCCCTCGACGACAACGTCCTGCTGCGCGAGGAAAACATCGAACTCTCGAGCCAGCTCGCCCGCCTGCGCGAAGCCCGCCTGGAAAACGAACGCCTGCGCCGGCTGCTGGCCCTCCACGACAGCAGCGCCTACCGCCTGGTGGCCGCGCGCATCATCAGCAAAGACATCTTCCAGCAGGAAAACTTCATCACGCTCGACGTAGGCCGCGCCGACAGCGTAGACGTGGACATGGCCGTGGTCGACGAACGCGGCATCCTGGGCAAGGTCGTCTTCGTCAGCCGGCACTACAGCCGCGTGATGACCTACCTCAACACCGACTTCCGCGTGCCGGCCAAGGTGCAACCGTTGCAGGCCGCCGGCATCCTCTCGTGGACGGGCAAAAAGTCCGACGACGTGCTGCTGCTCGAACACGTGGTCAAGACCGAACCCGTCGAGAAGGGGCAGTTCGTGGTCACCAGCGGTTTCAGCAGCATCTTTCCGCCGGGCTACCCGATAGGCCGCGTCGATTCGGTCGCCAAACGTCCGGGACGCAACGAGTTGGAGATCCAGGTGCGTCCCTCGGCGCCGCTGCAGACCGTCGAACACGCCTTCGTCATCCTGCAAAGGCCGGATCCGGAGCGCCTGAAGCTGGAGACCCAGCGCATTCGATAACCCTCTTGTATTTTAGCGTTTTCTTAACTATATCCTGTTAAGCGCAGGGACCGCCGGGCCGCCCCACCGTACCCCGCAGGATGCCTCCTGCGCGCCGCAAACCGCCATGAGACGACGCTTCGATTGCCGCCGCGCCGCCCTCCTGCCGGCGCTCTGGGCGCTGCTGCTGCCGGCAACGCTCTTCGCGCAACCGGCCGAGCGTGCGCAGACCCAACTGGCCCGCGCCATCGACCAGGTGCTCGACGCCGACACCTTCGCCAACGCCTGGTGGGGCGCGATGGTGATCGACCTCGAAGACGGCGCGGTGCTCTACCAGCGCAACGCCCGGCGCAGCTTCGTGCCGGCCTCCAACACCAAGCTCTACACGAGTGCCGCCGCGCTCGAGCAGCTCGGCCCCGCCTACCACTACCGCACCGAAGTCTACCTCGACGGGCCCGTCGAAAAAGGCCTTCTGCGGGGCAACCTTATCGTGCGCGGCTCCGGCGACCCGGTCATCGGCGGGCGCTTCAACGGCGGCGACCGCACCGCCGTCTTCCGCGCCTGGGCCGACTCGCTACGCGCCCTGGGCATCACGGGCATCGAGGGCGACCTCATCGGCGACGACGACGTCTTCGACGACGCTCCGCTGGGCTACGGCTGGAGCTGGGACGACGAGACCTACTGGTACGCCGCCGAAGTCGGCGGCCTGGCCTTCAACGACAACAACGTGGACTTCGCCCTCGAAGCCCGCAAGGAGGGCCAGCCGGCCCGCGTCCGGTGGGAGCCTGTCAATACCGACTACGTGCGCGTGGTCAACGCCACGGTCACCACCGCCGCCTCGGCGCGCCTGGAGGAAGGCTACGACCGCGCCCGCGGCACCAACACCATCGTGCTGTCGAGCCGGGTGCCCGAGGGCAGCACCGACTTCGAATCGCTCACGGTGGCCAACCCGACGCGGTTCTTCGTGCACGTCTTGCGCGAGGTGTTGCTGGAGGCGGGACTCCAGGTGGCGGGCCGCCCGGTGGACGTCGACGAGCTCTCGATCAAGCCGGACTACGCGGCGCCGCGGTACCGGCGCGTGGCCGTCCACACCTCGCCCCCGCTGTCCGAGATCGTCGCGGTCGTCAACAAGCGCAGCCAGAACCTCTACGCCGAGCAGGTGTTGCGGACGCTGGGGGCCGAGCGGCCCGTCGAGGATCCCGACCTGCAGCCCGGCTCCGCCGAGATGGGCCTGGCCGCCGCGATGCAGACGTTCGTGCGCGCCGGCATCGATACGAGCCGCATCCAGCTCGTCGACGGCTCGGGCCTCTCGCGCATGAACCTGGTGACGCCCGCGATGACCGCCGCGTTGCTGGTCTACATGGGGCGCCACGCGGACGCCTCAGTCCGCCGCGCCTTCTACGACTCGCTGCCGGTGGGCGGGCAGGACGGGACGCTCGAGTACCGCTTCGCGGAGGGGCCGGCGCGGGGCAAGGTGCGCGCCAAGACCGGCACGCTCTCCAACGTGAGCACGCTCAGCGGCTACGTGCCCGGGGCCGGCGGCGCCACGCTGGCCTTCGTGCTGATGTGCAACCACCATACGGTCCCCAGCCGACACGTGCGCGCGGCGCAGGATCGCGTGGTGGCGCTGCTGGCCCGCTATGAACCCTAGCTCCCGGAAACAAATTGGGAACATTCCTCGAATTCCCTAAAGAAAATTCGGTTTTC
>JBFGTT010000186.1:0-6834 GCA_041565995.1 Rhodothermales bacterium | reverse complement strand
GGGCGCGCAGCCGCTCGACGGCGTCGGGTGCCTGCCGGAGCCGGGCGCGGCCCCGCGCGCGCACTTCGCCAAGCCGGTGCAGCGCGACGCCGGCGGGCAGCGGGGGCGGGGCCGCCGCGTCGTCCATCTCCGCCACCATCACGTGCTGCACGCCGGGCGTGCGAGGCAGCAGGCCGGCCACCTGCGCCAGCCGTTCGAGGTTCGAGACGAACAGCGCCCTGGCCTCCGAATGCTCGATGACGTAGGCGATGGCGTCGGGAGCGCTGCTGAGGTAGATGGGCACGTCCACCAGTCCGGCCAGCAGGCAGCCCATGTCGGCGACGCAGAAATGCACGTCGCTGTCCATGAAGAAGGCGACGTGTTGGCCGGGTTGCAGACCCAGCTCGAGCAGGCCCAGGGCCGTCTCTTCCGATTGCTGGCGGAAGGCGTCGAGCGAGCAGGGCTGCCAGCCGTCGCCGGTGGGCTGGTTGAGGGCGCTCGGGTTGGTGTAGCGCGCGCAGGCGTCGTACATCAACGCCGGCAGCGTCTTGCCGAGCACCGCGTCCCCGGTGCCCGGCGGGGCCGTATGGATGATTCGGTCGGTCATGGTCAATGCGCGATGCATCCGGGCGTCGCGGCGTCTGTCTTGAAAGTACGACTGTGCAGCGATGGGTGCCTCAGGCCGGGCCTCACCCCGGAAGCGCTTCCGTGCGATCCTGCGCGGCGAGCACGCCCTGAAGCGTGTGCGCGATGGCCGCCGCGACGAAGTCCTCCTGCCGGATCCGCACGTCCACGCGGCGGGCCAGCAGCAACGAGACCGCGCCGTGAAGCGCCGCCCAGATGGTGCTGGCCGACACGCGCGGGTCTTTGACGTCGAAGGCACCCTGCGCCGCGCCGTCGGCCAGCGTCGCCGCGATGACGTCGAGGTTGCGCCGAGCCCGGCGATACTTTTCGGCGGGATAACGTTCCATGTGCTCCGGATGGAGCATGAACATGATCTCGTAATACTCCGGGTTGTCTAGCCCGAAGGCGACGTACTGCCGGCAGAGGGCCTGCAAGCGCGCCACGGGATCGCCCGGATGCGCGGCGACGGCGTCCTTGAAGGCGGCCAGCATCCGCTCCATCCCCTCTTCGATCAGGGTGTGGAAGAGGGCGTCCTTGCTGTCGAAATGGAGGTAGATGCTGGTGGCGCTGTAGCCGATGGCGCGGGCAATCTTGCGCATCGAGAGGCTCTTGTAGCCGTCTTGCACGAGCAGGTGGCGCGTCGTGTCGAGGATGACGCGGCACAGGTCGGATTCGGCGGGCGCGTTGGGCTGCATGTTCATAATATACTTAACACCGTTAAGCGCCGCCGGGGTTCCGCCCTCCTTCGCCCGAAATTCACGGGTGGGAGGTTGAGCGTGCGCGAGCGGTTTTTTCTCCTTCCCCCTCTCCTTCAACCGGACCCCGCTCGACAACAGGGCGTGCACCATGCCGCGCGAGGCCTGGCGGGACCGTGCAAAGACGCCTCAATAGCCGCCGCCTTCGTTGCAGGCGCATCCCGTGGGTTCGTCGCAGGTGGCCGAGGCGTCGATGCAGGTATCGCCGCACGCCCTGGTGCCGGCCTGGCAGACGTTGCAACAGCCCTCGTCGCTGTAGGCGTCGCAGGCGGTGCTGAACGGGAGCAGGCTGAGGAGGAAGCAAAGCAAAAAAGCAGCGCGCTTCATGGCCGTCACCGAGGGTGGGTGGTCTCCTCCCATAGACACACTTTCTCGCAAGAAAAACAACGGCCTCCTGAAATTTTTGCCTCTCGGAGGCGGCCCCGGCGTCACAAAAAAATAGCGGGCCGTCCCTGAAGGGAGTCCCGCCCTGTCCGTACCGGAGCGCCTCAGAGTGCCTCAATCTCTCTTGAGCGCCACGTTGCCTACACCCGCGTGCAGGCGCAACTGAGGGCCGCCGCCGTTGACCTCGCCGTAGAAAGACTTTTTGAGCCACTTGCCCTCGACCTTGAGCGGATAGTCGCTATGGGCCGAGCCGATGGCGGCGGACGCCTCGACGTAAACGCCGACGCGGTCGGCCAGGCGCACGGTGACGTTGCCGGCGCCGGAGCTGAGGCTGGAGGACTGCCGGGGCTGCCGCGTGATCTCGGCGTAGACGTTGCCCGCGCCGGTGCCGGCCTCGACGGCCCCCGTCAGGCCGTGCAGGTCGATGTTGCCCGCGCCGGTGTTGACCGTAGCCCGCTCCACGTCGCCTTCGACGTCGATGTTGCCGGCGCCCGAGGAAACGTCGATGACACCCCGGATGCCTGCCAGCTCGATGTTGCCGGCGCCGGTGCGTCCTTCCACGCGCCCTTCGACGTCCACGATCTCGACGTTGCCCGCCCCGCTGGTGAAAGAGACGTTGTAGCGATCGGGCACCTTGACGAGCACGCGGATCTTAAGCTGTCGGCGGCTGCGCCAGCGGTTGAGAAAGCCCTTGTCTTCTTCGTACCGGGAGCGCACGTACACGTCGTTGCCGCGCACGTCGAACTCGGGCTTGTGCCGGGCGAGCATCTCCTGGGCCTCGTCGCGGTCGTCGGCGCGCGCGATGCGTTCGAGTTCGATCAGCACGCGGGTGCCGCCGGCGGCTTCGACCTCGATGTTGCCGTGGTCCACGTCGACGTGGAGCGTGCCGCCGGGGCGCACGTCGTACGCCTTCTTGATGGTGTCCTTGACCTGCTGCACGGACCTGGCCGCGACGCTGCCGCCGGCGAGGCCGAAGAGGAGGAAGACGATGCAAAGTGCGCGGGCGTAGGGACGAGGCGTCATGGCGGGGTGCCGGGTTGGTGGCTCTTGACCTACCTCGCTACGAATTCTCGAAAACAGAGTTGCACCGAGCGCCCGCGCGGCCTCGTCGGCGGTGTGAGGATGGCCCCGGGCCGTCTTTTTCAGCTTTTGGACAGGAACGGACCCCGGCGGCGGCAACATCGGACGCCGGTAGGCATATGCATTTTTCACCGGCTGCCGGATGCGCCGTGAGTACGCGCGGCGCAGGAAACGAGCGGTCCGTTTCGAAAAAGATAGCAGACACGAGATACCGACATGGAAAGCACCGTTCGCACCCTCGACGTTGCCGTCTATCCGCCTTCGAAGCAGGGACGCGGATCCTTCGACGGCGGGCTGATCACCGAGCGCAAACCTATCGGCTTTCCCGGCGAGGGATCCGAGGTGTTGCGCGTGGGGCCGCTCTTCTACTGGGCCTGGGCCACGGCGCACGGGCCGGGCCGCATCGGCCTGCACCCGCACCGCGCCTTCGAGATCATGAGCTACGTCCTCGCCGGCGAGATCGGCCACTACGACACGATGGGCCATCGCAGCCGCGTGGGCGCCGGCGGCGCGCAGGTCATGCAAACCGGCTCCGGCGTCTCCCACGAAGAAACCATGTCGGGCGCGGGCACGGAGTTCTTCCAGATCTGGTTCGAACCCTACCTGCAAGACGCCCTGCGCCGCCCGCCTACTTACGCCGAGTATCACCACGGCGACTTTCCTCTGCGCCAGGCCGACGGCGTCGCGGTTAAGACCGTCATCGGCGAGGACGGGCCGATTTCGCTGGTGGCCGAGGCCACGATGCACGACGTGACGATAGCCCCCGGCAAGGCGTACCGCCGCGCCCTGGCCGCCGGGCACAGCCTGGCCGCGCTCGCCGTAGCCGGCGCGGGCCGGTGGCAGGCGGCGGGGCACGACGACGTAGCCTTCCAGGCGCAAGACTTCAGCGTCCTCCACGCCTCGGAAGACGCCGAGGTGACGGCGGCGGCGGGCGCCGACGCATCGCTCCGCCTGGTCCTCATCGACGTGCCGACGGAGGTGGACTATCCCCTCTATGCAAAGCGCTAACCGAGGCGCACGCGCCTGTAATCTTTACGCTCGCATCGCTACTAAGCCTAACACAGAACGATCTATCGGCGACTGCTATGGCCAGGCAATCCGACGCTTTCCCCTTCAAGACGACGCTGAGCCTCTCGCTTCTGATCGACTTCTGGCGCCGGGTCGGAAGCGACGACGACTCGCCGCGCTCTGCCGTGGCGCGCGACATCGAAGAACGCCTCGGCGCTGCGCCCGACCTGGCCCGGCCCATCACCGACCCGTCCGTCCTGGCGGCGCACCGGGATTTGCTCGACCTGATGATGGTGGCCGTCTTCCCGCCGGCGCTCTGGCAGGAAACCATCATGGCCGTGACGCCGCCCTTCGAGATGCGGCCCTTTTACACCACGCCCTCCTTCGACCGCCTGCAACTCTTCGAGCGGGGCTGCCCGGAACTGCCCGACCAGGTCGGCTTCGGCGGAGAAGCCCTCTCCACCGCCCGCGCCATGCGCGCCTACTACTGGATCCTCTCCGAGTTTTACGAGGTCGATCTGCCGGTAGACCACCCGCTCGTCTTCGGCCTGACCGACCCCGAAACCGGCCTCGAGCAGTATTTCAAGGTAGACATCAACACCCACTTTGCCACCGTCGAGCGGCACGGGGCGCTGCCGGAGCTGTCGCAGGAGCAGATCGAGCGCTTGCTGGCCGAGCCGCTGAACCTGGCGCGCTGGGCCGAAGCGCTGCCCCCCAGGCTCTTCGAGTTTCACGGCTTCATCGTGCTGACGGCCACCGAAGTGACCGAACAGACGGCGCTCTCGGCCCTCAAAGCCGACCTCTTGCAGCAGGACGCCATGTCCTCGCCCGAAAAAGTTGACCGCTTGCAGCGGCGGCTCCGCGCCCTGCTGCGCCAGCCGGACCTGGAACTGGGCCTGATCTGCCTGCAGCGCGACGACATCGCGGGCATCACCGGCGCGCGGACGGTGGGGCGCAGCCTGCTCCTGGGCGAGACCGGCGCCCCGGCCTGCCCCTACAAGGCCGACTCGTTCTACGCCCACGCCTACGAGCGCCGGACCCCGCTCGTCGTCGGCGACCTGAGCGAGTGCTCGGTCTGCACCGGCTTCGAGCAACACCTCCGGCAGCAGGGCTTCCGCACGCTGCTGCTGGCCCCGTTGCGCTTCGAGGACCGGCTCATCGGGCTGCTCGAACTCGCCTCGCCGCGGCCCAACGCCGTCAGCTCGCTCGCGGCGATGAAGCTCGACGAAGCCGTCGCGCTCTTCGCCACGGGCATGAAGCGCATGATCGACGAGCAGGAGGATCGCGTGCAGGCCGTCATCAAGGAGCACTACACGGCCATCCACCCGGCCGTCGAGTGGCGCTTCCAGGAGGTGGCGCAGCGCTTCCTGGCCGAGCAGGCCCTCGACCGCATGGCCCAGATCGAACCGATCGTCTTTCACGAGGTCTATCCGCTCTACGGCCTGACCGACATCCGCAACTCTTCGACGCACCGCAGCGAGGCCATCCAGGCCGACCTCCAGGAGCAACTGAGCCTGGCGCTCGACGTGATCGTCGAAGCCGCCATCGCCCGCCACCTGCCGGTGCTCGACGAGGTCAGCTACCGCATCAGCCGCTACGCCGACCGCATCCGCCCTGGCGCCAGCAGCGAGGACGAGACCAACGTCCTCGACTTCCTCCAACACGACGTCGAGCCGCTCTTCGAGCGCCTGGCCACCTTCGGCGAGCGCGTGCGCAAGCGCATCGAGACCTACCAGGAGGCCCTCGACCCCGAGTTGAAGCTGCTCTTCCGCCAGCGCAAAGACTTCATCGAGAGCGTCACGCTCATCAACGACACCATCTCGGCCTACCTCAACGTGCAGGAAGAGCACGCCCAGGCCATGTTTCCGCACTACTTCGAAAAGTTCAAGACCGACGGCGTCGATTACAACATCTACGTCGGCGCCTCCCTCGTCGAAGACGACTCGTTCGACGTGCTCTACCTGCAGAACCTGCGGCTGTGGCAGTTGATGACGATGTGCGGCGTAGAGTGGGAGTTGCGGCAGCTCAAGCCCCGCCTCAAGATGCCGCTCGACGGCACGCACCTGATCCTGGTGCAGAGCGCGCCGCTGTCGATCCGCTTCCGCATGGAGGAGAAACAGTTCGACGTAGACGGGGCCTACAACATCCGCTACGAGATCGTCAAGAAGCGCATCGACAAGGCGGTGGTGCAGGGCAGCGGCGAGCGCCTGACGCAGCCGGGCAAGATCGCCATCGTCTACTCGCAGGCGCGCGAGGCACTCGAGTACCGGCGCTACCTCGAATACTTGCAGGCCGCCGGCTACATCACCGACGAGATCGAGACGTTCGAGTTGGAATCGATGCAGGGTGCGCATGGCCTGAAAGCCCTGCGCGTGAGCGTCGCCGAGGAAGCGCCCGAGTCGTCCTTCGAGGTCGAGCCGGCGCGCGTGCAGGACGCCCTGCGGGAAGTGAGCGCGACGTAGCGGTGCAGTTTCGGCTTCAGGCCTCCAGGTCCAGCCTCAAGCCCTCGTAGGCGGCGGCGCAGGGGATGCCGTGGGGGGCCAGGTAGGCGCGGGCGGCCTCCTGGAGGGTGTCGAGGGCGGCGTCGCTGCGGTCGGGGTCGTGGTGGAAGAGGAGCAGGCGGCCTACGTCGGCGGCGGCGGCGAGGTCGCAGGCGCGGCGGACGCGGCTGTGGCCCCAGCCCTGGTGCCGGGGCAGTTCGTCGTCGCGGTACTGGGCGTCATGGCAGAGCACGTCGGCCTCGCGGCAGAAGGCGGCGAGGGCGTCGAACGAGGCCGTCGGGTGGGCCGCTTCGAGTTCGTTGTCGGGGATGAAGACGAAGGCGCGCGCCCGGTGCTCGATGCGGTAGCCCAGCGCGCCGCCGGGGTGGTTGACGGCCATCGCCCGGACGTCGAAACCGTGGCGGGCCAGGTAGGCCGTCGCGTCGTCGGAGACGCGGTGGAGGGCGCAGCACAGGTCGTCCGGGCGCAGCGGGAAGTGGACGCCGTCGAGCAGGTTCAAGAGC
>JBFGTT010000185.1:0-6845 GCA_041565995.1 Rhodothermales bacterium | reverse complement strand
TCGTGGCGGTGTCGGCGGACAGCGCGGACGGGGTGTCGCCGGCGTCGCTTCGGTCGCACGCCGGGAGGGTCACCAGGAACGCCGTCGCCAGCACGACCGCGCGAAGCGCTGATCTATGCGAAGGGACGCTATTCATCGTCATCTTCGGCCTTTTGCTCCAGGAGCCAATCCACGAGCACTTGCAGTTCTTCGTCGCTGCCCTTGAACTTCTTGACGTGTTTCTTACCGCCATCGTCTGCTTCTTCTTTGACGTACCTTTTGAGCCATTTCGGTTGATATTTTTCGCCGATGCCCGTTAAGTCGGGGCCTTTGTCCCGCGCGTTCTTCGTGGTCGCTGCGATCCCGGCGACCTTGACGCCATGGCATTCGGCGCAGTTTTTCACGTAGGCGTCTTTGCCGTCGTCGGGCGCCGGGTAGGCGGTGTGGGTACCGACCGGGACGAGGGCGGCGAAGCAAAAGAAGCAGAGCGCCAGGCCGCCGAGGACGGCCAGCATCGGCGTGGCTTTACTGGCGTGAACCTGCGGTTTACTTGCGTGAATCTTCGCGTTCATGGGGCACCTCCGGGTTGCGTGTTGGGGTAGGCTATGGACTTATCGCCTCGAGCGACCAGAACAGGAGGGGCGCCGGCCTGCCCGGACGCCCCGACGGCGAGGCCCGGCCACAGCGTCGCCGAGAGGACGAGGGGGGCTATCCGACGGAAGACGCGCTGCATCATGGCGCTGGCGGGGGTTCGTGCCGCGAGGCGGGCGTCATTCAGCCTACGGCATCCCGCGATAAAATGCCACCCCCGGCGCCGTGCTTCGGGAAGCGTGGGAGGAAGATAGAAGGTTGAGGACGGCTCGGTCCGCCGGGCGTTGCCCCCCCAAGTTGTTATAAATATTTTCTTAACGCCATTTCTGTGAAAGCGAGAATCCATGGGAGGACCCGTCCAAGCACGACGCATCCTCACATGGATCCCGGAGCGGAGTCCGGGATGACGGGAAGTGAGCGTTTTCGTCCATCCCGGGCCATTCTCATCCCGAATTCAGGTTGCTTTAGCGTGCCTGGCAATACCTCATGGGGGCGCCGAGCGGCTGCGCGAACGCAGCGCTTCGATGCGCCTCCCCTTCCCTGCCCGTCCACCGGCGGTCATCCGGCCTGTCCGTTGGCGGCGGTTCGGGCGAGGTCTTCGGCCTGCGCGATGAGGTCTTCGACGGCGCCGAGGCCCTGGTGCCAGAAACCGAGGTCGGTCAGGTCGATGCCGAGGCGTCCGACGAGCACGTGCGGCCAGTCCGAGCCGCCGGCTTCGAGCAGGGCCAGGTACTTGTCCGGGAAGGCGTCGCCCTCCTGGCGGTAGCGGGCGTAGAGCGCCAGCACCAGCAATTCGCCGAAGGCGTAGGCGTAGACGTAGCCGGGCGAGTGGACGAAGTGCGGGATGTAGCTCCACCAGTGGCGATAGTGCTCGCCGAGGGTGACGCTGCCCTGAAACATGGCCTCCTGCGTCTCGATCCAGAAGTCGGCAAACTGATCCGCCGTCAGCTCGCCGTCTTCGCGGCGCGTCGTGTGGATGTGCTGCTCGAAGCGGTTCATGGCCGTCTGCCGGAAGACCGTCGCCAGCGTGTCGTCGATCTTGGCGACGAGCATCGAGAGCTTGTTGCGGGGGTGTTGTTCCTCGTGCATGAGCCGCTGGAAGACAAGCATTTCGCCGAAGACGGAGGCCGTCTCGGCGGTAGTCAGCGGCGTGTCGGCCTGCAAGACGCCCTGCCGGCGCGCGAGGTACTGGTGGACGCCGTGGCCCAGTTCGTGGGCCAGCGTCTGCACGTCGCGCGTGGTGCCGGTGTAGTTGAGCAGGATGTAGGGATGGACGCTGGGGACGGCGCCGTGGCTGAAGGCGCCGCTACGCTTGCCGGGCGCCAGCGCCGCGTCGATCCAGCGACCCTCGAAGAACTGGCCGGCGATGCGGCCCATCTCCGGGTGGAAGCCTTCGTAAGCGCGCTGCACGAGGGTGCGGGCCTCGTCCCAGTCGTAGCGGGTGTCGGCCTCGCCGACGGGGGCGTAGCGGTCGAAGTCGAAGAGTTCGTCGAGGCCGAGCAGGCGGCGTTTGAGGCGGTAGAAGCGGGCCACGAGATCGTAGCGGGCGGTGACGGCCTCCACGAGCGCCTCTACCGTGGCGTCGTCTACCTCGTTGGAGAGGTTGCGGCTGGCGAGCCAGTGCCCGTAGCCGCGCAGCCGGTCGGTGGCGGCCTTGTCGGCCAGGATGGTGTTGAACATGAAGGTGAACGCGCGGCGGTGCGCTGCCAGGACCTCGGTGAAGGCCAGCGCGGCGCGGCGGCGCAGGGCGCGGTCCGGCTCGTAGAACTTCGAGAGGATCTGCTGCTGCGTCAGCGTTTCGCCGTCGAGGTCGAAGCGCAGGGCGCCGAGGGTCTCGTCGAAGAAGCGGTTCCAGGCGCTCAGGCCGGTGACGTTTTTTTCCGAGAGGATCTTCTCTTCAGGCTCGGTCAGCAGGTGGTCCTTCATCCGGCGTTCGACTTCGAGGTAGTGCCGGTAGCCAGCCAGGGCCTCGTCGTCGAGCAGCAGCGCGGCGCGGTCGTCGTCGAGGTGCGCCCATTCGAGTTCGAAGAAGATGAGCCGCTTGGCGGACTGCGTGTAGGCTTCGCGCACCTTTTGCAGCAGCGCCCCGCGCGCGGCGTCTTCGGTGTCGGTGGACCAGTGGAGGAAGGCATAGGTGTAGGCGCGGCCCAGGCGGTCCTGCAAGGCTTCGAAGCGGCGCAAGGCCTCGGCCAGCGCGGCGGCGTCGAGCGCGGCCACCTGCCCGTGATACCGCGCGGCGAAGGCGGCGGCCTCTTCATCGGCGACGGCGAGGTCGGCCTCGAGCGCCTCGGTGCTCTCGTAGAGGTCCGTCAGATCCCAGCGGATGGTTTCGGCTCCGGTCAACGTCTTTTCCATAAAAAGCGGGGTTGGGATGCGGGGTAGGGTTCGGCTTGCAGCGGTCAGCTTGCAGCGGTCAGCGTAGAGCATCTTTGGCTGAAAGCTGATCGCTGATTGCTTAAGGCTTTCCAGCGTAGAGGCCGTAGAACATCCGGGGACGGATTTTGTTGTCTTGACGGAGGTCCGCCCGGCAGCGCGGCGCCTGTAACGTCGGCGCGGCCTGCCCCATCCAAGCGATACGATCCTCCGAAGCCTGCGCGCCGTCGATGACGCAAGCGATACGATTTCACGAACTCGACTCGGACGCGACCTTTGCGGCGGCCGCCGAGCGTTCGATGCAAGAACCCGTCGTGCTCTACAAACACAGCGCCACGTGCGGCACCAGCTACCGCGCGCGCCGCGAAATCCAACGGCTTACCGAACCCGGCGATCCGCCCGTCTACGAAGTGGTGGTGCAGCAGGCGCGGGCACTCAGCGGCAAAATCGCGCAGGACCTCGGCGTCCGGCACGCCTCGCCGCAGGTGATCGTGCTGCACCGGGGCCGCCCCGTCTTCGACGCCTCGCACGGGCGGGTGACGGCGCAGGCGGTGCGGCAGGCTGTTCAAACCCACGCGTCGTCATGAAGACACTCCGCTTGCTCGCCGCCCTGCTCGCCGGCCTGATGCTGGTGCCGGCCTGCGCCTCGCCCGACGCCGCGTCGCAACAGGCGGCGGAGGCGCCCAACCGCGCCGTGCCCGGTAGCCTTCCGTCTTCCGACGAGGCCGGGGGGAGCGCATCGCTGGGCACGGCGCCCGACTTCACGCTGCCGACGCTGGCCGGCGACTCGCTCGGCCTGGCGGACCTGCGCGGCCAGGTGGTGCTGCTCAATTTCTGGGCTACCTGGTGCGGTCCCTGCCTCGAAGAGATCCCGGCCCTGGTCGATCTCTACGAGGATCTGCACCCGGAGGGCCTCGCCATCGTGGGCGTCTCGCTCGACGAGGAAGGCGAGGAGGTGGTGGCGCCGTTCGCCGCGCGTTTCAACATCAACTATCCGGTGGCGCTCGACCGGGAGGGCGCGGTCGCCGAAGCCTTCGGCGGCGTCTGGGCACTGCCGACGACCTACGTGATCGACGCGGAAGGCGTCGTCGTCGAGCGTATCATCGGCGTCTACCCCGTCGAGGAAAGGCGCCCGGCCCTCGGCGCCATGCTCGACGCCCTGCCCCGCGGTGCGCGCCGGAATCGTTGAAGACTGGGGGAGTGTGGACGTGCGTCTTCGATCAGATGGTCAGGCTACGCGGACGGCAGCCGACCCGGCTTCGTAGTTGAACTGATACGAGGCCTCGCCGATGTCCACCGTGATCGCGTGCGGGTACTTTCTGACCTTCTTCGACGGCCTGGGCGAGGCGCGCCGCACGTCGACGCTGGCGGCGTAGCGCCAGACGTCGAGCGCCGTCTCGGCGTGCGTGATTTTGAGCATGATGGCATAGGTGCGCGCCAGCAACGGGAGCGAGGAAAAGGCACAGCGCAGCAGGCCGTCGGCGGTCACTTCGGGCACCTCGCAATCGGCCAGGGTCAGCGGGATGCCCATGACGAGGTCTACCAGTTCGATACTGAACCGTACCTCGGACCAGGGCTTGTTGCAGACGAAGGGCACCTCTACGACCAGGTCTTCTCCCCGGATCGCGATCTCGCTGACGCCTGAGGCCGATCCGTACACCTTCACCGGATCGGTGAACCGAACGTCGCCAGTGCCCTCGCGCGAGGTGCCCGAACGCATGGCAAAGAGGGCGCTGTGCCGGCTCGTCTCTTCGGTGTAGCGCCCCGAGACCTCCTCTACGTCGCCCTCGGCCACGATCTTGCCCTTGTCGAGCCAGAGGGCGCGGTTGCAGAGCATCTCGATAAACTCCGGTCGGTTCGACACCAGGATGACGGCCGACTTGTCGATGGCCTGCTGGATGCGTTCGAGGCACCGTTGTCGAAACACCACGTCGCCGACGGCGAAGACCTCGTCGAGCAGCAGCAGGTCGGGGATGAAGGTGGTGGCGATGGCAAAGCCCAGACGAGCGCGCATCCCCGAGGAATAGGTCGAAACGGGCGCATCCAGGAATTCTCCGATCTCCGCAAAATCGACGATGTCGTCGAAATAGGCGTCGAGTTCCTGGCGGGTCATCCCCAGGATGGTGCCGTTGACGTAGATGTTTTCGCGACCCGTCATGTGCGGATGAAACCCCGTACCCATCGCGATCAGCGCGCCCACGCGGCCGCGGACCATGATCTCGCCCTGGTCGGGGGGCATGATGCCGGCCAGCAGGCGCAGCAGCGTCGTCTTGCCGGAGCCGTTGAGGCCCAGCACGCCCAGCGCTTCGCCGCGGCGCAGGTCGAACGAGAGGTCGTTGAGCGCCCAGAATTCGCCGCGTCGCAGGGCGTCTTTTTTGACCTTCAGGCCCGCCAGGTTGCCCAGCAGTTCCAGCAACCCGTAGCCCATGCTGAGCCGGAGGTGGCGGCAGAACTTCTTCGAGACGTGCCGGACCGAGACGAGCACCTCGCCCTGTTGCGGCCCGGTATTGCCGTTGGCGCTATGGCGCACGATGCTTTCCATACTCAGATCATCCGCTCCGTCAGGCGGCCTTCCGAGACGAAGAACAGCCGCCACGAGGTCATAAAAATAAGGAACGAGACGCCTGCTGCGATCAGGTAGCCCGTCGGTTCATAAAGCCTGCCGTAGAGTACGATGTCCCGCGCCGAGCAAACCAGGTAGGTCAGCGGATTCCATTCGATGAGCGATTGGAGCAACGGGTGGGGAATGTTGTCGGCATAGATGATGGGCGTGATCCACATCAGCAGCCCCAGCACCACGTTGGCCAGTTTGGTCAGGTCGATAGCGACGACGGCCACGAGCGAGCCGATCAGGCCGATGCCGGCGCCCAGGAAGAACAAGGGCAGGGCCACCAGCGGCAGCAACACCGCCTGCCACGCCGGCCAGACGCCGAAGACCAGCAGCACCAGCAACGTGACGGCCAGCGTAATCGTAAAGTTGGCAAGCTGTTCGGCCACCTGCTTGATCAGCAGGGCTTCGCGCGGATAGTGGATCCACATCACGATGGACTTGCCCACCTCCAGGGTGCCCTGGGCGGCGTTGTAAAAGCCCATGAAAAGCCCCCACATGGTCGTGCCGATGAGCACAAAGGCCGGGTAGGGAACGTCCAGCGTGCCCGCGTTGAGCACGCCGGTCTGCTGCAACAAGACCCAGGAGAGGATCCCCAGCACGGGGGCGATAAAGACCCAGGTGATGCCCAGAAAAGACTTCTTGTAGCTCGCCAGAAAGTCGCGCCGGAACAGTTGCCAGATCAGTTCTCGCGAACGGACCATGTTCCGGGCCATGACGATCCACGTCTGGAACCAACCCAGTTCGTGCCGTTCGTCGGGCCGGTAGACCCTGACTTGTTGAGACAAGAGATGATGCATGGACGGGAACGCATTGTCCGTATTCTGCTGACCGGCCCACGGCGCCAGAAGACGCCGAAATGGACCTAAGTGCGGAGAATATAGGTGATTTTTCGCTCAGTTGCGCGCCCGAGTTCCTGCACGCCGGCGGAAGCGTTTGTGGAGGGTGAGGGGGTTGGAAAGGGTGGGAGTATGGGAGGACTGAAGATCGAGGATGGAGGATCGTGTGTGCTGCCGGGCGATGCTTCTTCGATCCTCAGCGGCCTGTCATCCCTGTACCCGTCGGCGGAAGTCTCGACCAAGGTGCACGATGCGTAAAACGTAAAGGTGCCTGTGGAACCGTCGAAGCGAAGCACCCTCACGTTTCACGTTTTACGCAACGCCAAACCCCAATTTCCTCCGTGAATGTACTTAGGCGGAGTGGCTGGGCTGACTTCGCTGATACCGCCGTGTCAGGAGTCGATAGCCGGCCATCCAGAGGCGGTTGAGTTTCATGATGAAGCGCCCGAAGAGGG
>JBFGTT010000184.1:0-6850 GCA_041565995.1 Rhodothermales bacterium | reverse complement strand
GCGATGTCGCGTTCGAGGCGTTCTTTTTCGCGCAGCAGCGGGGCCAACGCGGCGCCGTCGGGGCCGGCGGCCAGGGCGGTGGCGCGGCGGCGCAGGTAGGTGAGACCGGCCAGGTTGCCCTCGCCCGCCGCCTCCAACTCCTCGGCGCGATAGCCTTTGGCGTCTCCGGTGTCTTCGAGCAGCGCGTGCTCGGTAGCCAGGTGGCCCCCCTCGGCGAACGACTGCGCCGTCTTCTGCGCCGCGTAACGGAAGACCTCGCCGACGGAGAGGTCGCCGTTCTTGTCGAGGTCGGCGCCGGCGCCGGACAGGGCTTCGACGAAGAAGCGGGGGAAGACGGTCTCGTTGCGCTGCGTGCCGGCCCGCGTGGCGGTGACGACGACGCGGTCGGGGGCGCTCAGGGCGTCGATGAACGGCGCGCTGGCGCTGGCGGTGTTGACGAAGACGAGCCGCCCGGCCCGCAGCCTTCCGGCCAGTTCGGCGTAGTCGGCGTCGTCGAGGTCGCGGCGGGGGATGTTGAGCTGGGCGTGCTCGCCGTCGTAGCTGCCGTGGCCGAAGAGCACGACGTAGACGTGGTCGTGCTCGGTGACCCGCCCGGCGAGGCCGGCGAAGCGGGCGCGGATGTTCTCGGCGGTCGAAACGCCGTCGACGAAAGGCTCGCCTTCGAGGCTGTTCTCGGCCAGCACGGTGACGTTGGCCGCCGGGAAGTCGAAGGCATCGACGAGGGCCTTGCGCGTCTCGAAGAGGTAGCGCCGGTACTGCGCGGTGTACTCGGCGCTGCCGCCCAGCCCGCCGATGAGCACCGCGTAACGCGTCCCGGCCTGCGCCGCCGCCGGGCGCGGGGCACTCAGCAGCGTGAGGACGCAGGCTATCGTCAAGAGCGTTCTCATGGCAGCGATGGCGGATCCAGCGCCAAACTCGTCAAGCTCATCTTTCACCCGTGGCTTTCCCATTTTCGCTTTCCCAGGCGCCGTCACGGCAGGCCTTTGCGCCGCCGGTAGATCCATTCCGCCGAGAGCAGCAGGATGACCAGGCCCCAGAGCAGCGGCATGTCCCACAGGTACTCGGCGTGGAAGATCGAGGTGCTGGTGCGGCGGCTGCGCAGGTTGACGGGGATGGTCCCGGCCTGCGCCGGCGCGTAGTAAAAGCCGCCGTTGGCGGCGGCCAGGTTTTCGAGGAAGGACCGCTTGAGCGTGGCGTCGTAGAACTCTTTGCGGGAAGGCCGCACCAGGAAGGTCTGCCGGTGGCGCCCGACCTCGCCGTCGGCGGTCGTGGCCGTCACCTCCAGTTCGTAGACGCCCTCGTCCTGCGGCACGAACGGCGCGGCGAAGGTGCCCGCCTGCGTCAGGTCTTCCTCGAAGCCGATCTCGCGCGTGCCGCCGAGGGGGTCGTTCAGCAGGCCCCGCACTGCCGCGCCGTCGAGCGGGCGGTAGCGCTCGTCGTAGACGTGGACGGTCATCGGGACCTCGTCGCCGGGGGCGAAGCGGCGGCGGCCCAGGTCGAGGTGGACGCGGCCATGCGCCGAGGCAGCCAGCCAGCGCGCCAGTTGCCGCCAGAACCGCTCGTGCCGCGCGTCGTCGGCGGCCAGGAGCATCTGCCAGCGCCACGTGCTCGACGTAGCCAGCGCCGCCGTGCGGCCCTTGCCGTAGCGCTGGACGACCAGCAGCGGCTCGCGCCCGCCGAAGTCGTCCTCCGGCTTTTCGGCCAGCACCACCGCCCCCGGCTTGACCGCGCCCAGAAAGTTGATGCTCGTCAGCCCCGGCATCTCGCTCCATCGGCTCAGGTTGAGGGCGGGATCCGGCGAAAACTTGAGCACCGGATGCTCGGCCCCCGCCGGCGTCGGGCCGAACACGAAGCCCTGCGCCTCGGCGGGCCGGTCGGGCACCTCGAAAGAAGGCGGCAGGACCGTCCGGCGGCTCGGATCGAGTTCGACGGGCAGCAGGTCGGCCACGGGGGTGTTTTCGTAGCGGCCTTCGGCAAAGGTGTTCAGCCCGCCCAGCATCAGGAAGCCGCCGCCGCGCTCGCGCACGAACTGTTCGAGAAGCCGAAGCTGCTCCGGCGGGAAGGCCGCCGCCTCCACGTCGCCGACGAGGACGGCGTGGAAGCCGTAGAGTTCGCCCTCGGTGGTTTGGAGGCCGCCGGCAAGCTCGTCGGGTCGCTTGATGCCCTGCCGGTAAAACTTGCCCGTGCCGGTGCGCGTGATGGAGGCGATTTCGACGGACGGGTCGTCTTCGAGGGCGCGCTTGATGAACTTGAGGTCCTGGCGAAGCTGGTCGTAGTAGAGCAGGCGCAGGGTGTCTTTGCGCGTGTCGATGAGCAGGTGAAGCGCGTTGTTGGCCGTGTTCAGCTCGTCGGGTGCCTCGGCGATGGCGAGGGTGTATTCGGCGGCGGCCTCCTGCGGTTCGTAGAAGAAGCTGAACTGGTCGATCTTGCCCTCGCCCTTGAGTTGCTGCTGCGCGGTGAAGACCGGCTCGCCGCTGCGGTAGATGGTGAAATCGACGGGCGCGGCCTCGGCAACCCAGCTTCGCACCTTCACGTCGATCTCGGCGCCGGCGGTCTCGCCCACGCCCTCGTTGACGATCACGTCGAGGATCTCGCGCTCGTGCTCGAAGGCCTCGCGCCCCAGCCCCACGATGTGGAGCGGGATGTCGAGGCCGCGCAGTTCTTCGGCGTGGTTCAGCGGCACCCCGGCGCTGTTGTCGCCGCCGTCGGTCAGGAGCACGACGCCGCCGAGCGGCAGGCCCTTGAAGTCGGAGCGGACGCGGTCGAGGGCGGCGCTGATGTTGGTGGCGTGGCCGTCCGGCGGGGCCAGTTGGACGCTGTCGGTGCGGAGGGCGTCGTCGCTGAAGGCGTAGAAGCGGACCTTGAAGTGTTCTTCGAGGCCGGGCACGATGCCGTCGGCGGGGTCGAAGAGGACGTGTTCGAGGTCGTCGCGGCGGGTTTCTCCGAAGGCGCCGTCGGGGATAGTCATGCTCTCGGAAGCATCGACGAGGACGGCCACGAAGTTCTCGTCGGGCACCACGTCGGGCGTGATGAGCACAGGTTCGAAGAGCGGAAGAAACAGCAGCAGCAGCACCGGAATCCGGATGCCCAGCGAGACGGCGCGGGCACGGTCGGACGTGTAGATCCGGGTGACGCCGTAGACGAGGCAGAAGCCGACGACCAGCAACACCAGCAGCGCCCCGAAGACCACGAGCGCCTGCCCGGCCTGCACGCCGACCTCGCCTTCGGCAAACTGCACCGCGTCAAACTTGAACAACCGCTCGAACATGGTTCCGGGTAAAGGGGAATTAGGAAATGGGAATTGGTTAGGGATTCGGAGGCTGGCCTTGAGATTGCCGGTTCAGAAAGCGAATGTAGCCGTTGAGGAGCCGGATGGCACCCTGGCATTGGGATCTGTAGCGTCGGAAGTCTTCGTCAGCGAGATACCGCTCGTCGAGGCAGATCGTCAAGTGGTCGATCAACTCGTAGAGGGAACCTCGGCTCTGCCTGCAAAAGTGGATGTTGTCTTTGTATGTGAATCGTCCGTAGCCCTCGGCGATGTTGCTGGTTGCCGAGCGGGCGGCACGGATGATTTGATCGCTCAACCGGAATTTCTCGTCCGACGGCAGCCCGCGAGCCAGTTGCGTCAAGGCGCGGCGCAAGGCCCGGCACTCTTGCCAAACATCCAGGTCTTCGAAGGACTGAATCCGGCGCTCCCGACCCCATGCCGCTCCCGGTTCTCGAACCAGCACGTCCCAGGCCGCCTCCACCTCTCGGATCTCAGGGTCCACGCTTGTCTCACCCCCAATTCCCATTTTCCGATTCCCCATTCCCATTTTCCACTTCCCGTCACCGATTCCGCGTTTTCGCCAGCGCTTCGTAGTACTTCTCGACCAGGTCCCGGTATTCGGAGGGGACGTCGGCGTCGCGGCCGCCGTAGAGCTTTTTCTCCATCGCAATCAGGTCCAGCTGGCGAGCGATCTCCATTTCGAGTTGCGCCAGCGGTTCGAAGACGCGGTCGTTGAAGAACGCTTTGGCGGCTTCGCCTTCGAGCATGACGCCGGTGTGGTCGGCGCGGTTGAGGAAGGATTCGATCTGGCGAAGCTGGCGTTGTGCGGTGGGGTTGCCGCCGAGGCCGCGTTGCAGGCGTTCGAGGTTTTCGCGGGCGCGTTCCATCTGGCGTTGTGCGCGCGCGGCCTCGGCGCGGGCCTCGCGGTCGGCGTTCTGGCCCGACTGCCCCGATTGCTGGCCCTGGGCACGGGCCTGCATCTCCTGAAGCTGTCGCATCAGATCCCGCACGTCCTCCAGCGCCCGCGCCAGGTGCTCCTCTTCGGCCACGGGCAGGCTGCGCTCGAAGGCGCGGCGCTGCGTCTCCAGCTTATCGAGGGCCGCCAGGATTTCCTCTTCGAGGCGCTCGGCGTAGTCGAGCCAGCCCTGCTCAATGGCGTCTTCCGAGTTGAGCATTTTTTCTTCGAGCCGCTCGCGCTGCATCTGCTGGAGCATGTTGCGGATGGCCGTGGCGAGTTCGGGGTCTTCCTGCCGGATGCGTTCCTGGACGGCGCGGGCCTGGCTTTCGAGTTGCTCCAGGTTGTCGATCGTCTGCTGGCGTTGCTGCTGCAAGCGGTCCAGCGTTTGCTCGTCGGCCTGGCCGCCGCGCGCGCGGGCGTCGCGTTCGGCGCGGGCGAGGTCGTCGCCGAGCCGGCGTTCCTGGTCGCGGAACTGGTCGAACTGCCGGGCGAGGTCTTCGACGGCGCCGCGCGTGTTGTCGTTGGCGGCCAGTTGGAGGTCGCGCTGCAACTGCCTCAGTTCGTTGAGGGCCTGTTGCTGGCGGGTCAGGGCTTTTTGCACCTCGTCGCGGCGTAGCGCTCGTTCGGCCTCGCGCATGTTGTCGGCGACGCGTTCGAGCCGTTCCTGGGCCTCGCGCGAGAGGCCGCCCTGCTCGCGCGCGTTCTGCTGCATGGCGCTGGCGAGGCGTTCGGTCTGCTGTCGCAGTTCCTCCTGGTCGCGCTTGAGCTTGTCGATGAAGCGTTTCTTGTCCTCGCCCTGGAGTTCGTCGAGGCGTTGCTGGTTGGCGAGGTTTTGCTGCTTACGGGCCAGTTCGCGGACCTTTTCGAGCGCCTCGTCCATCTGCCGTTCTTGCTGGCGCTGCTGGCGTTGCTGCTGCATCTCGTACTTGTCCTTCGAGATGTCGAGTTCGAGGTCCATCAGTTCGGTCATGCGCTCTTCGGTGGCCGACTGCCCGCCGCCCTGGCCGCCCCGGTTCATGGCTACCTGCCGCTCCTTGTTGAGCGCGTCGGCCTTGAGCAGGTGGTTGAGCGCCTTGCGTTCGGGCGTCAGCGCAGCCTTGAGGCGGTCGGCCTCGAGGTCGAGGACGGCCTTGCCCATCTCCGCGACGGCCTGGCGCAGGTAGGCGACGATCTGCTGGTTGGTCTCGTCGCCGCGCAGTTCGAGCGAGAAGGCCGTGGCGTTGATGCGTTCTTCGATGTTGCCCTTGAGGTTGGCCTGCGCCTGTACGAGCGCCTTCCTGGCCTCCTCCACCTCGGCGGCCTCCATCTCGGCGCGCTCGCGGTGCAGCTTCCACGTGGCGGCGATGATCTGCTGCTGGCTCAGCACGAGGCCGCTGGGCTGCTGCCCCTGCATGCCGCCCATGTTGTTGGCCTGCGAGAACTTCTGGTCGAAGGGAAGGACCTCGATGAAGTACATGTCGGTGGCCTCCGGCGCGGCGTGGAAGAAGTCCTCGGCTTCGAGGTAATACGAGACGACGTCGCCGGGCTGGAGGCCGTAGTCTTCGAGGAAGAACAGGTGCTCGCCGGAGGCTTCCGGCTGCCGCTGCGCCGCCGCGTCCATCAGCCCGACGGCCTGCTCGGCCTCGCCGTTGACGGAAAACTTGAGGCGCAGGTCTTTCAGGCCGAAGTCGTCCTGCGCAGTGGCGGCCACGAGCACTTCTTCGAGGGCGTTGGCGCGCACGTCGCGCTGCGGGTCGGTGATGGTGATGAGCGGCTGCTCGTCCTCGACCGGCACGATCTGGTACTCGTCGGGAAACTTGTTTTCCCTGGCTTGCTCGTCTTGCAGGCGCACGACGTAGAGGTGGGGATCCTGGAGGGTGAGCGTGCCCCGGAAGACGCCCCCGCCGGCGGCCTTGAGCGGGATGCGCTGCGCGTCGTCGAGCACGAGTTCGGCGGCGGCGACGGTGCCGGTGGTGTGCACGTCGAGCGTGACCGTCGAGCCTTTGAGGCCCCGGACGTCGCCGGTGTCTTCTTCGGTGCGCGGCGGCAGGCCGGTGTAGGCCGGGAAGCGGTAGGTCACGTCGATCCGCTCGACGTCGGGGAAGGCGTAGAGCGAGAGCAGGTACGGCTCCGAACGCCGCTCGCCGACTTCGACGTAATACTGGACGGGCGCCTGGATGTTGGGCAGTTCGAGGAGGTAGACCGGCTGGCCGAGGCCCGCGCGCATGGGCGCCTGCTGCCACGCGCCTTCGCCTTCTTTGTAGACAAGCATTACGTCGCGGCCCGGCGCTTCGCGCAGCGTGGCGAGGATTTCCTGCGAGGCGCCCTTTTCGATCTCCAGGTTGCCGGGCGAGACGCTCAGGTAGGGCTGCGCCGGTTGGGCCAGCGCCGCCAGGTCGATCTGCCGCAGCGAGATTTTGTCGAGCGACGTGTAGCCGAAGAGCAGGAAGAGGACCAGGCCGGCGCCGGCGCTGTAGGCGAGCACGCGCTCGCGCTTGCGGTCCACCAGGGTCGTCAGCGGGATGGCTCTGGTGCGGCGTGCGGCGTCGTCGATGAGCCGGTCGATGAGGGCGCCGTGCTCCCGGCGCAGCCGCGCCGCGTCGTCCACCTCGACGGCGCTGTTGAGGCGGTCTTCGAGGTCGGGG
>JBFGTT010000183.1:0-6860 GCA_041565995.1 Rhodothermales bacterium | reverse complement strand
GGCGTCGAGCGAGTCGGTGGAGAGCGAGTCGGTGGAGAGCGAATCGGGCGGCGGGCTGCTTTGCTCCTGCCGCTCTCGCTCGGCCTCGCGGGCGAGCCGCACCAGATACACCGACCCGGCAATGGCCAGCGCAAAGGCCAGAATCACCGAGGCGATGACGAACAGGCGCGTGGCCGCGCGGCTCATCGGGCGCAGGTCGGGACGGCGGTCGGGGGCGGCAGGATCGTCGGAAGCGGACATCTGATACGGAATCTGGATGATTCGTTGTACCTCGTAAAAAGGATGGGGGGGACGATGGGCGTGTGGGGGCTTTTTTTCTCCCATCCTCCCAACCCCCCATCCTCCCACACGCTGCATGATGCACAACTGATTTACCTGATTCCGTATGATCAGGTTCAACGGTTGTCAATCGCGTCGCATCGGCTCGGCGCCGTGCTCGGCCCAGTAGCGGACGAGCGCCGTCGTGTAGGCCAGCGAGAGTTCGAGGTTCTGAACGCTGTTCCACTCGAAGCAACTGTGGTAGTCGTAGCCGCCGTTGAAGACGTTGGGGGTGGGGATGCCCAGTTCGGAGAGGCGGGCGCCGTCGGTGCCGCCGCGCACCACCGCCTCCTTCAGCGCGAATCCCATCTCGCGGGCCGCCGCGTGCGCGAACGAGACCACGCGCGGGTCGATTCCCTCGATGTAGGCGCGCATGTTCTTGTACTGGTCCCTCATCGCCAGCGAGATCGTGGCCCCCGGATGCCGGGCGCGGAGGCGCTCGACCAGGCGCGTCACCAGGTCCTTGCGGCCTTGCAGCCCCTCCGCCGAAAAGTCGCGCAGGATGAGCTTGACCTGCGCCTGCGCGACGTTGCCGGCGGCGAGCGTGTACGGGTGGAGGTAGCCCGCGCGGCCCTCCGTGGTCTCGGGCGCTTCGTCGGCAGGCAACGCCGCGATCAACTCGGCCAGGATGCGCACGGCGTTGACCAGCACGCCCCTGGCGTAGCCCGGATGCACCATCACCCCCTCGACCGTCACGACCGCCTCGGCGGCGTTGAACGTCTCGGCGTAGAGCGTGCGGGTGCCGCTGCCGTCGAGCGTGTAGGCCACGGCGGCGCCGAGCCGGTCGAGGTCGAGCTTTTCGACGCCCCGCCCGATCTCTTCGTCGACGGTGAAGCACAGGCGCAGCGTGGGGCAGGGGAGGGATCGATCCGCCAGCAAGTCTTCGGCCAGTTGCATCAGCACGGCCACGCCCGCCTTGTCGTCGCTGCCGAGCAACGTGGTGCCGTCGCTGGTGATCAGGTCGTGGCCCAGATGCTCGCGCAGGGCCGGCTGCCGGGCCGGGTCGAGCGTCACCGTCGGATCGCCGGGCAGGCGCAGCACGCCGCCGTCGTAGCGGCGATGGACGACGGGTCGGACCCCGGCGCCGGGCGCGTCGGGCGACGTGTCTACGTGGGCCAGCAGCGCCAGCACCGGCACACGGGCGGCCTGCGCCGGGGGCAGCGTCGCCGGGAGGGTGGCGTAGACGTAGCCGCAGGCGTCCATCGCGGCGTCGCGGGCGCCGAGGTCCCGCAACTCCTGCGCCAACAGCCGGCTCAGGTCTTTCTGCTTCTCGGTCGAAGGCGTGGCCTCCGAGGCGGGGTCCGACTGCGTGTCGATCTGTACGTAGCGGAGAAACCGCCGGGCTACGGGCGGCAGCGGCTCCATGGCCGAGTCGTCAGGCGTCATCGTCGTGACCCAGTTGATCGATTTGATCCTGGACGCGCTCGATGCAGAGATCGACCAGGCGCCGGCGCACCTCGGCTTCGTGCGCGCAGAAGAAGGCAAACTCTTCCTGCGTGAAGTGCCCGGCTACGAGGCCGACGAGCACGTGCTTCGGACGCGAGTCGCGCGTGAGGATGTCGCGCACGTAGGCGAGCCTGCTGTCCAGGGAAAGGCGGGCGAAGCGAGGGCAGTATTTCTCCAGGTAGCCCCCCACGAGGGTCAGGATCAGCGGGTTCTGAAACGTGAGGATGGGACGCAGCGTCCGGTTCTGAAAGGCCTCCATGGGGCCTGCACCCTCGGTTTGGGCGGAGATCGAAGGGCGGATCTCGACGAGGCGCGCATCACGATCAGGCATGAGACCGGGTGGGTCTGGGCGAGAAGGAGCGGGGCCGCGACGCGCGACGCGGCGGCGACCCTGAACAACAAGGTAGGGCATGGCGGGAAAAAGCACGAACCGCTCCTCGAAAAAGCGCGAAAGGACTGTTTTCTCAGGCGCAAGGGTTCAAGAAAGCGGCCGCCGGAGCCGATAATGGAAGCGACCGGGCCGGGGGCGGAACGAACGACCCCGCGCGCGCGTGTTTCTGCCTTAATCCACCGTCCTCCTGCCATCCTCCAACCCGTTCTCCCCCTGGTGAAAAGAATTCCTGGCGTCTGCTGGCTCTGCTTGCTTGCCGTGCTGCCCGCCTCGGCGCAACAACGCTTCGACGCCGCGCAATTGTTGACCGACGTCCGGGTGCTGGCCGCCGACTCGCTGGAGGGCCGCCGGGCCGGGAGCGCAGGCGCCGCGATGGCCCGCGCCTACGTCCAGGCCGCCTACGAACGCTATGGGCTGCGGCCCCTCGGACAGGGCTACGCGCAGCCGTTCCCGTTCACGCGAGGCCGCGAGGCGGTGCAGGGCGTCAACCTGCTCGGCTACGTGCCGGGATCCGAACACCCCGATGCGTTCATCGTCCTCTCGGCCCACTACGACCACCTGGGCATCCGGGGCGGCGAGATCTTCAACGGCGCCGACGACAACGCTTCGGGCGTGGCCGGGCTGCTGGCCGCCGCCGCCTATTTCAGCCGGAACCCGCCGCGCCACTCCGTCCTTTTCGCCGCACTCGACGCCGAGGAGAGCGGCCTGCAAGGCGCCAGGGCGTTCCTGGCACAGCCGCCCGTCCCGCTCGAGGGCATCCGCCTCAACGTCAACCTGGACATGATCAGCCGCAACGAACGGGACGAACTGTTCGTGGCCGGCACCTATCATTACCCGGCCCTGAAGCCGTACCTCGAAGAGGTGGCCGCCCGCAGCCGACTGCGCCTGCGCTTCGGGCACGACCAACCGCGCGGCGCCGCCGGCCAGGACTGGACGACGGCCTCGGACCACGGACCCTTCCACCGCGCCGGCATCCCCTTCGTCTATTTCGGCGTCGAAGACCACGCCGATTATCACCAGCCCACCGACGACTACGCGCGCATCGACCCCTCCTTCTTCATCCGCGCCGTCGATACCATCCTCGACGCCGTCGTCGTGCTCGATGCCGGCCTGGAGGCCTTCCGCCCCGCTTCGAGCCACTAGACGCCGCCCTACCCGTCCGCATGCCGGTCCTGCAAAGCATCCACATCTATCCGATCAAAGGCACGCGGGGGACGGCGCTGGAGGAGGCCGCCGTGGAGCCACGCGGCTTGCAGCACGACCGCCGCTGGATGCTCGTCGATTCGACGGGCACGTTCCTCTCGCAACGGGAGCAGCCCCGGCTGGCGCTCGTCCAGGCGCAGGTGCGGCCCGCGCAGCTCTTCGTCGAAGCGCCCGGCATGGCCCCGCTGGCCGTCGAGGTGCCCGCCGAGGCGACGCCGCGACTGCGCGTACGCGTCTGGCGCGACGCCCTCGACGCCGTACCCGCCGCCGATCCCGCGCACGCCTGGTTCAGCCGCTTCCTCGGCCTGCCCTGCCGCCTGGTCTACCTGGACGCGCAGGCCCGGCGCCGCGTCGATCCGGCCTACGCCGTCGCCGACGACCCGGTCAGCTTCGCCGACGGCTACCCGGTGCTGCTGACGGCCCAGGCGTCGCTCGACGCGCTCAACGCACGCCTCGAAACGCCCCTGCCGATGAACCGCTTCCGTCCCAACCTGGTCGTCGCCGGCTTCGACGCCTTCGCCGAGGACGGCTTCGCGCAAGTGCGCCTCGGCGAGGTGCTCTTCCACGTGGTCAAGCCGTGCGCCCGCTGCGTCGTCACCACCATCGACCAACAAACGGCGAGGCCGGGCCGGGAACCGCTCCGGACGCTCGCCACGTTCCGCCGGCGCGACGGCAAGGTCTACTTCGGGCAGAACCTGATCCCGGCGCAGCCCGGCACCGTGCGCGTCGGCGACCGGGCCGAAGGGGTGGCCCGCAAGGAACTTGAAGGCGCGCTGCGTAGATAAAGAAAAAGGGACTTTCGCCGAAATGGAATTTATGGTAGATTAGGGCGCTGACGGCGCGTGGCCGGCAGCGCTTCCGCACAGACTGCAAAAACGACGGAGGACGAGTCTTCCCAGACAGGCTGATCTACATAGTATCGGGCGCCTGCTTCGGCGTTGGCTCCACCGGGCGTAGTCGGGGGCGTGCTGCCGCCGGAGGGTGGAGGGCATGAGGGCGCATGTGCTCGTTCTCAACCAGGATTACCGCGCGCTGACCGTTTGCAGCGTCGAACGCGCCGTGGTCCTGATTCACCTCCGCAAGGCCGAACTGGTCGAGGCGCTGCCGGGGTATTTTTTGCGTTCGCCCAGCATCCACTTTCCCTGGCCGAGCATCGTGCGGCTCAAGATGTACGTGCGCGTGCCCTACCGGCGCATCATGCTCTCGCGCAAAAACATCCTGCGCCGCGACCGCTACCGGTGCCAGTATTGCGGCAGCCGCGAGAAGCTCACGGTCGATCACGTGGTGCCCCGGTCGCGCGGCGGCAGCGACGCCTGGAAGAACCTGGTGGCGGCCTGCACCGCGTGCAACAACAAAAAGGGCAACCGGACGCCGGAGGAGGCCCGGATGCCGCTGCGCCGCAAGCCGTTCCGCCCCAGCCACGTCATGTTCATCCGGGACTACGTGGGCACCGTCGAGGATACCTGGAAGCCGTATCTCTTCCTGGCCTGATCTGCGTGCTTTCTTCGCAGCACGGGCCGGAACCGCCGGCGCAGGGCGGCGTGAGCAGGGCGATCTGCTCCGAACCAATCTCCCTGCCCCTGTGGATTCTAACGCAGCGCGCATCGTCGCCCGGATCCTCTGGTTCGCCCCGGCGCTCCTGCTTTTCCTGACGCTCAACCAGGCCAAGGTGTCGCTCGACCTGCGCCGGACCTGGCAGCAGGGCGCGCCCGCCCTCGCCGAGGTGCTCGCCTTCGAGAACGCCAACCGCGTGGACGTGACCTACGGCTACGTCAGCCTGCGCATCCCGCTCGAAGACGGGCAGGTGCTCACGAAGGAGAAGCTGTCGCTGCCCACCCCGCTGCTGGAGCGCCTGGAAGATGCGCAGACGCTGGCCGTGCACGTGCAACCCGGCGCGGCCCAGGAAGTGGTCATCGACCGGCTGATGCCGGCGCACTGGCTCATCGCCGCCGGGCAATCGGGCATGGCGCTGCTCGCAACGCTGCTCTTCGGCGCGGGCGTCTTCTGGTGGAATCGCTCCCTACGACGGCAGGCACGCCAGGAACCACCCGCCGAAGCGGCCGCACAAGCCGCGTCCTAGAACGAATCATCGACGAGACGACGAAAACATCTCACGTCCTTTCGTCCACACGTCCATACCTCCACACGTCCACACGTCCTTTCCTCACCGCGCCATCGGACGCGTAGGCTGGCGCGGCTCGTCCGGGTAGAGCGTTCCCACCCACGCTTCGTAGCCGTTGAAGAGCTGCGTCGGGATGCGCTCCTCCCTGTTTTCGGCGGGCAGGAAGCGCTCGGTGGCCTGGCTCCAGCGCGGGTGCGGCACGTTGGGGTTGACGTTCGAGAGAAAGCCGTACTCCAGGGGCTGCAACTCATTCCAGAACGTCGGCGGCTGTTTGTCCACGAACTCGATCCGCGTGACGGCCTTGGGGCCTTTGTAGCCGTACTTCCACGGCAGCGCCAGGCGCAGGGGCGAGCCGTTCTGCTTGGTCAACGGCTCGCCGTAGAGGCCCGTCACCACGAAGGCCAACTCGTTGGTCGCCTCGTCCAGGCGCAGCCCCTCGTAGTAGGGCCACGGATACCACGGCGCCGCCGGAATGCCCGGCATCTCTTTGGGGCGGTTGGCCGAGACGAAGCGCACGTGCGTGGCCTTCGAGAGCGGCTTGCAACGCTCCACGAGCTTCTTGAGCGGAAAGCCCGTCCACGGCACCGTCACCGACCACGCCTCTACGCAGCGGAAACGGTAGAGCCGTTCTTCCAGTTCCATCGACCGAATCAGGTCGGCCACGTCGAGCGTGAACGGCTTTTCGACCAGACCCGCGACCTCGATGGTCGTCGGAAACGGCTCGTACTTGCCCGTCAGCGGCCAGACGCGCTTGAGGTCGCCCTGGTTGATGAACTCGTAGAAATTGTTGTAGGACGAGACGATGAGGCGGTCCGAGACGGGCCGTTCGGGCACCTTGAACGTGGCGTTGCGCGGCGCCGGATAGCCCTCGCGCGGGGCGTTCTTCGGGATGGTGTCGAGCGGGCCGTCGGGCGCGACGAGGCCGCCGGCAGAGCCGCCGCTGCGCTGGGCCTCGCCCGTGCAGGCCAGCGCCGACGAAGCCGACAGCAGCCCGACGGCGCCCAGGCCCAGCGTCTTCAAAAAAGCCCGACGGTTGCGGTAGGCCGCCTCGTCGGTAGCCTGGTTTTCCTTGAGGCGCCATCCGGGCGGCAGGAGGATGTTGGCCATGAGATCGTACGTCGTCGTCAGGGGGGCGCGGCGGAGCGTCGCGCCGGGGAGGATGCCGCTTCGAACCGGCCTGGCAGGGCCGCGTTCCGCAAAGCAGGCTGCGACGAACGATACAACGCACGGGCGCCAAAAGTATTACAAAAGCATAAGATTTCGGGATACAAACGGTAAAGGCGCGAGCTGAGGTGGCCGGAACGCACGCCCTCTCCTCACCCGTTGCAGCGCAATCCTGCTGCCGCTCGGTACCTGTTCCTCGTCTTCGAGCAGGGAGGC
>JBFGTT010000182.1:0-6869 GCA_041565995.1 Rhodothermales bacterium | reverse complement strand
GAGCGCAGTCATAATCTCTTCTTCTCGATTCGCTATTACAACGTCGTCCCATAGTTCTGCATATCCATTTTCCCATTTATTATAGGGCATCCGAAGAATGCATTTTATGCCCTCCCATTTCAGTAGATGTAGATCGTCAGTCAGAACATAAGTCCTGCCATCTTCTTCTATCTTTATGACCGGGATCGACTTGTAATGAGAAGCTTCCTTTACTTCATCAATATCAAAAGTGAAGGTGAAGGAGGATTTTGCTGAATCAATGTTCAGGATGAGGGGAGCGTTTCGAACCGGAGGACGCCCATTGAAAAGATGACCTATCGCTAGAAACCACTGACGATTCCCTTCCTGAGTCACAGCATACGCGATTTCATTATGCCGCTCTAAGATCTGAGCTATGATTGCGGGAAAGCCTCTGTATGCATACAACAATATCGCCTCCAGCAGCGCCGTCTTCCCCACCCCGTTCTTCCCGACGATCAGATTCACCCGCCCCAGCCGCTCGATTTCGAGGTGCTTGAAGAGGCGGAAGTTCCTGATCTCCAGGCTGTCTAAAAGCAGGTCGGACATTGTTCTTCTCGGACGGAAGCGTCGGGGCGGGCCGGCTGTAATATAAACGCCGAAGCGCAGGAAAGGTACCGGGCGGGTGCCGGCGAAATTCGCATCATTTTGTCAGTTGACGGGTGAAGAGAAAGGCAGATCTTTGCTACCTTTAGGTTTCCGACATCCCCCGGCAAGCAGCCTTTGTCATAGCAACCCGAAACCCCGGAGGCACCACCCATGGCTGAAGTAGCGACATCCCGCATCGCCGACATCCTCGGCGACGAGGCGGCCTACCTGCTCGACCACACGTCCGCCACCATCCCCAGGGCGCACCTGCACCTGCCCGGCCCCGACTTCGTCGACCGCGTCTGGGCGGCCTCGGACCGCACCCCGCGCGTGCTGCGCTCGCTGCAGGCGCTCTTCGACCACGGACGCCTCGGCGGCACCGGCTACCTCTCGATCCTGCCCGTCGACCAGGGCATCGAGCATTCGGCGGGGGCGTCGTTCGCCAAAAACCCGATGTACTTCGACCCGGAGAACATCGTCCGGCTGGCCATCGAGGGCGGGTGCAACGGCGTGGCCTCGACGTACGGCGTGCTCGGCGCGGTGGCGCGTAAGTACGCCCACAAGATCCCGTTCATCCTCAAGTTCAACCACAACGAACTGCTGACCTATCCCAACACCTACGACCAGATCCTCTTCGCGCGCATCGAGGATGCCTGGAACATGGGCTGCGTCGGCGTCGGCGCGACGATCTACTTCGGCTCGGACGAGTCGGGGCGGCAGTTGCAGGAGGTTACGGAAGCCTTCGCGATGGCGCACGAGCTGGGCATGCTGACGATCCTGTGGTGCTACGTGCGCAACAGCGGCTTCAAGGTCAACGGCGTCAACCACGAGGTCTCGGCCGACCTGACCGGGCAGGCCAACCACCTCGGCGTGACCATCGAGGCCGACATCATCAAGCAGAAGCAGCCCGAATCCAACGGCGGCTACGAGGCCCTCAACACCGGCGGATCGAGCTACGGCAAGCTCGACGAACGCATCTACACCGAACTGACGACGGACCACCCCATCGACCTGACGCGCTACCAGGTGGCCAACTGCTACATGGGCCGCTGCGGTTTGATCAACTCGGGCGGCGGATCGAGCCAGAACGACCTCCAGCAGGCCGTCCGCACCGCCGTCATCAACAAGCGCGCCGGCGGCATGGGGCTCATCTCGGGCCGCAAGGCTTTCCAGCGTCCGATGAACGAGGGCGTCCAGATTCTCAACGCCATCCAGGACGTGTACCTCGACGAAGGGGTCAGCATCGCCTGAGCAGGGGGCGGCTTACGACGGCAAAGGGCGAGTCCCTCGCAAGAGGAACGCGCCCTTGCTTATGTTTTTGCGTCGGAGGCGCCACGAACCCTTACCCCGCCCCGTCGTATCATGCCCCGGACCGAACGACCCTTCTTCTTCGAGACGGCTTGAACTGAGATGGCAGACGAACACGAGGCAGCAAAGCAGGACGTGGAAGCGCCGGAAGCGGCCCCGGAGCAGGCCGCCGCGCCCGAAGCCGACGGCGCCCCGCCGCAGGCCAACGGCGCCGAAACCGCCGCCGCGAAGGCCCCGGCCCCCAGCGCCCTCGACCGCTACACCGCCCACTTCTCCGAGTGGGCCAAAGAGTTCGCGCGCAAATACTTCACCAAGACGCTCAACCAGTTCGTGCTCTACGGCAACGTGCGCGACCTGGTGCCCACCCGCGACGAAGGCGGCCGGCCGGCCTACGTCTCCCTGCGCGAATTCCTCACGCACGACCTCTTCGCCGCCCGCGACATCGTCCTCTTCTACGACCGCGCCGCCGGCATCCACTTTGCCGATAAAGCCTCGCAGACGGACTTCAACCGCGCCCTCTCCGGCTACGACACCATCTTCGGCACCGACTTCGTCAAGAAGCTGCCCAAAGACCCCGTGCGCGTGCTCTCGGTGCTCGACAACTATTTCCGCCTGCGCCTGGCCGAGGGCAAACGCATCGCCTGCATCCTCGACTACGCCGAGACCATCGTGCCCATGGCCGAGGCCTCGATGTATTCCGCCGAGGACCGCAGCGCCCTCGTCTTCCTCCAGCGATGGGCGCACGACCCGCTCTTCCTCCG
Source organism: Rhodothermales bacterium (assembly GCA_041565995.1). Lineage (GTDB taxonomy): Bacteria > Bacteroidota > Rhodothermia > Rhodothermales > JBFGTT01 > JBFGTT01. The sequence goes on along the minus strand of JBFGTT010000182.1, from coordinate 4,194 downwards.
CAGCGACTTCACCACCTGCCTGCTCACCGAAAACCTCAGCGACCTCAACCAGCAGCTCGTCCAAAGCCCCTGGACCGTCGAGATCCGCATTCCGCTACCCGACGAGGCCGCCCGGCGCACCTTCGCCCGCTGGTACACCCGGGGCCGCGAGCAGGACTACCAGGACCACTCCAGCATCACGCTCGAGACGCTGGCCCAGAACACCTCCGGCCTCACCTACATCCAGCTGCGTACCATCCTGGCCGACGCCCTCGAAAACCGCGTCCAGCTCTCCTTCGAAATGCTCTCGGAGATGAAGAAGGAGATGATTGAGGAGGCCGCCTACGGCATGCTCGAATTCATCGAGACCGACTTCAACCTCGACATGGTGGCCGGCCACCACGAGGCCAAGCAGCACCTCCGGCAGGCCGCCCGCGCCCTGCGCAACAACCGCCCCGACGTGATGCCCATGGGCTACCTCATCAGCGGCCCCGTCGGCACCGGCAAGACGTTCATCATCACCTGCTTCGCCGGCGAAATAGGCATCCCGATGGTCAAGCTCAAGAATTTCCGCTCGCAGTGGCAGGGCGTCACCGAGGGCAACCTCGAAAAGATCCTCAACCTCCTGGAGGCCATGACGCCCGTGGCCGTGATGATCGACGAGGCCGACGCCATGCTCGGCAGCCGCGACGCCCAGGGCGATTCGGGCGTCTCCAGCCGCGTCTTCGGCCAGATCGCCGCCTTTATGAGCAACGCCAAGCACCGGGGCCGCGTCATCTTCTTCCTCGTCACCGCCCGCCCGGACCTCATGCCCGTCGACCTCAAGCGGCAGGGACGCGCCGAAGAGCACCTGGCGCTCTTCTACCCCTCCACGCGCACTGAGCGCGAGGAACTGCTCCGGGTGATGATGCGCCGCACCGGCGTGGCGCTACCCATCGAGCAGGTGCCCGACGCGCTGCTCAACGGCGAGCGCACCTTCAGCGGGGCCGACATGGAAGCCCTCATGACGCGCGCCAAGTTTCGGGCCGCCGCCAACGGCAGCAGTGCCGTCACCACCGAGATCCTGCAAGAGGTCGTCGACGACTTCATCCCGCCGACCTACCCGATGGAGGTGGAATTGCAAACGCTGGCCGCCGTGCTCGAATGCACCAGCCGGGACCTGCTGCCCGAAGCCTATCGCAACATGAGCCGCGCGGACATCGTGCAGCGCGTGGAGGCCCTGAAACAGTTGATCTGATATCACGCTTCGCGCCTGGCCTTGCTGGCGCGGCGCCGGGGCGGCTTTTCGCTGCCGGAGAGCAGCTCCAGGTAGAGGTCGTAGTTGATGAGCACGGCGTAAGGCTCGTTGTTCTTCTGGATGAGGATGCCCCGCCTGATCTGCTTGGCGTGCTCTACCAGCTCCGACGTCTTCGAGCGCAGCTCGGTGATCGTAGCCACGGCTTCTATGCCTTTCGTACTGTACATAACGGTTCGCTGAGACAGGGATGATGGTCGGTGGAGAGATATTAACCGCCATAAGCGTAGTCCAGTTTCGCCCAAACAATCTGCACAAACCTGTGAACAGATTAAAGAACCTTTTTGAAGCCCACGGATGCGCTGCGGCCCACCCCGCAGCCCCTCGAAAACTCGCCACAAGCGCTTCAGAGGCGCTCAGGGCATGGTTTGTAACATTGTTGTGCAGCCTCCTCCGGCATCTTATTTTGCGGCGAGCACGCCGCCTCACCAGCCTCCGGCCTCATGTTTCTCTGTAAAGTCACCGGCACCGTCGTCGCCACGCGCAAGCAGGAGGCCTTTCGCCCGGCCAAGCTGTTGGTGGTCCAGCGCGTCGACGCGCAGGGCGCCCTCGAAGGCGACCGGGACATGCTGGCGCTCGACCCGCGCTACGGCGCCGGCGTGGGCGACTACGTGCTCGTGGCGCGCGAGGGCGCCGTCGTAGCGCAACTCATGCAGGCCGGCGACGTGTCCGCCAACGTCATCATCGTCGGCGTCGTAGACGACTGGTCCTACGAGGGGTGAGGCGGCTGCGTCGGAGGGGGCAGGGCGCGCCGCGCGGGCGGCCTTTCACGAGATGCTACCGGTTGCCCTGCTTCGGCTGCCCTGCGGCGGTGGGCGCCCGGAGGGCGTCGTCGGCGCTGGCCTCGTAGGGCATCTGCGGATAGACGTAGCGGACGCGGCTGCCTTTGCGGATGCCGAGCAACGCGCCCGTGCCGATGCCCAGGATGGTGAAAAACACGGTGGGCACCGAGACGTACTGCGCCAGGCTGGTCTGGGCTTCTTCCTTGTCCCGGTACGTGGTCAGGAAGAAGCCGACGCCCAGGCCCACGAGCGCGCCGCCGCCGGCGCCCAGGGCGGCGCCTTCGAGGGCACCCCGGCCGGGCAGCGTCCGGGTAAGCGAGCTGATGTCCTGCGTGGCGTTGCCCCGAAGGCGCCCGTTGAGCAGGTCGATGAACCAGGTGGTGTCGGGGCGGATGAGCAAGGCCGTGGAGGCCATCGTCCGCTCGTCCTGGAGCAGGATGTCGACGCGGCGGCCTTCGAGGGCTTCGTTGACCTGGGCGAAGCTGTAGTCCGCCAGGTCGCCGTTGCCAACTTCGCGCGTGTGGGTGCAGCCTGCCAGCAGCGCGGCGGCCAGCAAGAGCGCCGCCGGCAGGGTTTTGACGAATGTCATGGGAAGCGCAGGGATCTGCTGGTGGGGGCAAAAAAAGAGAATGGGAACGGGTTCGGCGTGGCGCCTGCTCCCATGTTCCAGGTACCATTTCCCGGTTGCTCAGCTTGAATATCGACACTATCGACCATCTTCTCAAGCCTTGCCGACGCCAAAGTGACGTCCGTTGCCGCCGGCGGCCAGGCAGACGGCGCGGCTTCCTTGACTTCCCATCCCGCCGCTTCTAGATTGTTTTTCCAGCCTCAAACAGGCCGGGCGCAAAGCTGTCCGGCAGCGGCTCGTCGCGCCGCGCCGTTGAACGTTCACCTCAAAGGGGATCGCCATGCTGAAACGGCTGCTTGAACTACTCCAGCGTCTTTTCGGGGGATCGAATCCCACTCCGGAGCCGCCGACCGAACCGACGCCCGTTCCGGAGCCGCCCCCGCCGCCCGAACCGACGCCCGTTCCGGAACCGCCCCCACCGCCCGAACCGACGCCTGTTCCGGAGCCGGAGCCGCCGGCTCCGCCCGCCGCGCCGGCGGTCGTCACGCGCGAAGCCTGGGGCGCGAGGCCCTACGACGGCACGCCGGTGAAGCAGCCCCGCTACGAGCACCTCGTGCTGCATCACGCGGCAGGTTTCCAGGCTACTTCGCAGCAGGAAGGCATCGAGCGGATGCGGCAGATCCAGGCGTTCCACCAGGACACGCGAGGCTGGTCCGACGTCGCCTACCACTTCATCGTCGATCAGGGCGGGCACGTCTACCAGGGTCGGCCCTACGCGCAGTCGAGGCCGCTGGCGGAGCGGCCCGACCTGGTCATCGGCGCCCACGTGGCCGGGCAAAACACCGGCAAGATCGGCGTCTGCGTGCTCGGCTGCTACAACCCGGAAACGTCCAACTGCAACGACGCCGTCAGCGCGGCGACGCTCGACGCCCTGGTGCGGCTCTTCGCTTTCCTGAGCCATCACTACGGCATCCCGCCCGCCAACATCCGGGGCCACCGCGACTTCCTGGCCACCGAATGTCCCGGCTCGACGCTCTACCCCCGGCTCACGGAGATCCGCCAGCGCGTTGAAGCGCTTTTGGCGTGAGGCGCGCCCTTCGATGATGCTACGCACGGATCACCCTTCCCGGGTTGCTCCAAAAGAAGGGTTGCCGCCAGTCCGTAGCCTTAGCAGCATGCGCCATAAAGGTAGCGACGCGAAAAGCGTAAAACGTACACCGTAAAACGTAAGGGTGCCCACCCCTGGTTACAAGTTAGGCGCCGAGGCTCTTTGTCAAGTCCCCTCGCCCCCAATGGGGGAAAGGGACAGGGTGAGGGGGCCTGCACATCGGCGCGGGTTCGCATGTGGGATCTACCTCTCCCTGTCCCTCTCCTTCGCACGGAGAGGGGACTTGATTATCTCATACCCGTTCTGGGAAATGCTTGTGCAAAAGCCGTGTCATCGCGACGACTGCAGGGAGGAGGGATCCCCGGCGATTCCATGTAAGCCTGGTTTTACCGACGGGGATCCCTCACGTTCGTTCGGGATGACACGCGGGCAAGCTTGCACAGCTTTTTCAGAGAGTTGATAT
>JBFGTT010000181.1:0-6881 GCA_041565995.1 Rhodothermales bacterium | reverse complement strand
GGCATCAGCAGGGTCAAGCCCACCCCGCCGACCAGCCTGAAAAGGTCCGAACGGATTATATCAAAATGATACCCGCCAACCAAATCGAGACTGATAATGTTGTTCGAGAGCGCGAACGATCCCCGGTCGATCTGCATCCGGTCGTAGTGAAGTTCCAGCGCTGCCGAGACGTTGCCGTAGCGACGATCTGCCGCCACCATCAAGCTGAATTTGCTGGAGGCGAAATACTGGATGAAGTTACGATTGGGGTTTCCGTCGAGATCTCCGATGTAGGCGGAAACCCCCGGCGCTACGGTCAGACCGTCAATGACGGGCCTGGAAGGCGCCTGGGCCTGCACGGCGCCTGCTGAAAGCCCAACGCCGAGCATGACAATCACCAGGATGCCGGGCATCCGCACCACCGCAGTGGAAGAGGGTAGAGCTGTCCGCACGCGCATGGCTACCCGACCTGAATCGATAAATACAACCTGACCGGTGAGGCGGTCCCTTGAGGTTATCCGGTGGCCTCTAGAAGGCAGCGGACAAAAAGCATACCGGCCCGACGGGAGGACGAATCGACGTGTGGACGAATCGACGTGTGGACGAAAGGACGAAGGGACGTGTGGGGGTGAGGACGGATGAGAGGACGAAGTGCTTCTTCTGACGGCACAAGGCGTGAACGACTACGCCGGCAGGGCCTCCTAACAACGCGGGAAGCAATCGATTCCCCGCGCCTCCCCCTCCCCGCGTCGCGCTACCTCGATCGCGCTCTCGGCGTTGGACCTTCACCGGTTGCCCGAGGCCATGCGCACGGCTTCGGGCATCCGGCGCAGGCGCACCATGCTCCAGACGCCGAAGACCGGGCCGAGCGCCAGCACCAGGAAGGCATACTCCCACCCAACCCAGGCGACGAGCGGGGGAATGAGACGGATCGTGAAGAGCGTCAAGAGAAAGCCGAGGCTGGTCTGGATCGTCAGCGCCGTGCCGACGTAGCGGGGATCCGTCAACTCGCTCACCGCCGCGCTGAACTGGGCGCTGTCGGCCACGACGGCGAAGCCCCAGACCAGGCACAGGAACGTCAGCAGCGCGGGCGTCGCTACGAAAAAGCCGGCCACGAGCGCACAGCCGCCGGAGACGACGAGGCTCGCCGTGGTGAGCGTCGTCCGGCCAAAGCGATCAGCCAGGTGCCCGGCGATCACCGCGCCGAGGCCGCCTACGGCGATGACCGCGAAACCGGCCAGGCGGGCCGCGCGCAGACTCCAGCCGGCCTGCTCGTAGCTGACGATCAGCAGGAGCGGCACCCACGTCCACATGGCGTAGAGTTCCCACATGTGCCCGAGGTAGCCGTAGTTGGCCAGGCGTGTGGGGCGGTGGGCCAGCGCCTGCCCTGCGAAACGCCAGTGGAAAGGAGCCTTCAGGCTCAGGTAAGGCCCCTCGCGGACGAAGAAGATCGCCAGGGCCGAGGCCACGACCGCCACCGCCGACGAAGCCAGCAGCACCGTGCGCCACGGCGGCATGCCGCCCGCACCGCCGAAGAGTGGCAAGGCATTGAACAGGTGCGGCACCGCCGAGCCGAACGTCAGCGCCCCGACGAGCAGCCCGATGCCCAGGCCCCGGTCTTCCCCGCACCACGTCGCCATCAGCTTCATACCCGGCGGATAGACGCCCGCCAGCGTCACCCCCGTCAGAAAGCGCAGCACGAGCGTGACCTCCGGCCCCTGGTCGAGCAACGGGATGGCCGCGTTGAACGCGGCGCCGACGAGGGCGCTGGCGGCGAAGAGGTAGCGCGCAGGGATGCGGTCGGCCAGGTTCAAGACGGCGCTCAGGAGCGCCCCCACCACGAAGCCCACCTGCACGCTCATCGTCATCCAGGAGCGCTGGCCGTCGCTCAGGCTCCACGCCTCGCTCAACTGCGGGACGACGGCGGTGGCCGAAAACCACAGCGCCATCGCCAACAACTCGGCCACCGCCAGCAACGTCAGGTTGCGCCACTTTCCGGGCGCCTCGTTGGCATCCAGCCCGGGCCTCGCATCCAACGTCATGACGTTGACCCCTGGCGAAGGAATCGGATAGCGTACCGGTCGAGGCGCATCGTCAAAGCCCTCCTTCAACCTCCGGGGAGAAGGTGTAGCACCAGGCCTCGCCCTCCAGCACGCGCTCTCCGTCTTGCCGCGTCACGTCGATCTTCAGTTGCGTGACCGGCTTCGTCTCGTGGACGTGGAGCACCTCCGCGTGCGCCGTGATGGTGTCGCCGACGTACACCGGGGCCGTGAATTTCCACTGCTGGCTGAGGAATACCGTACCCGGACCGGGCAGGTCCGTCGCCACCAGGGCGTGGAGCAGCCCGGTGGTCAACCCGCCTTGAACCACCAGGCGCTTAAACCGGGTCTTCGCCGCAAAGGCCTCGTCAAAATGAAGCGGATTGTAATCGCCGGTGAGCGCGGCAAACGTCTGCACGTGGTCCGCCGTAAGCGTGAGACTGCGCGTGGCTTTTTGTCCAACGAATACCTCCATTTGACGCGCTGCTGAGTGGTCTCAGGAAGCCGATCAGCCCCTTAACCGGGACGCGCCCTCACGGTTTCGCCACCGCCGCGCGATCCCTGCCGTTTCAAGCCATTGCTCGTGCAACGCGACTTCGAGAAACGTTTCTGTTCGGAGAGCGAAGCCCCCTTTTCGAACCGCGCCCCCCGCCCTCCGCCTTCCCCCCTCCAGAGCGAAACCGTTCCGTGCTGCACTATCGTCCCACACCCCCCACACTCCCAAACGCCCACACCCCCACCCTCCTCACCCATGCCACCAGTCCCGGTCGAGCGAACGATACTGAATCGCCTCCGACAGATGCTCGGTACCGATCTCTGCCGCGCCGGCCAGGTCCGCCACCGTGCGCGAGACTTTCAGAATCCGATCATACGCCCGCGCGCTCAGACCCAACCGGTGGATCGCCATCTTCATCAACTGCTTCCCTTCGTTTTGTAACTTGCAATAACGGCGAACCAGGCGCGACCCCATCTGCGCGTTGCAGTAGACGCCGGCGACACCCGCGAAGCGCTCGGCCTGCACGGCGCGGGCCGCCACCACGCGCTGCCGCACCGCCGCCGACGCCTCCCCGTCGCCGCGCCGGTCCAACTCGTCGAACGACACCGGCGTCACCTCAATGTGCAGGTCGATGCGGTCGAGCAGCGGGCCGGAGATCTTCGAGAGATAGCGCTGCACCTGCGGCGGGGCGCAGACGCACTCGCGCATCGGGTCGGTCAGGTGGCCGCAGGGACACGGGTTCATCGAGGCCAGCAGCATGAAACGCGCCGGATACGCGACGCTAAAGCGGGCACGGCTGATGGTGATGCGCCCCTCCTCCACCGGCTGCCGCAGCACCTCCAACACCTGCCGCTTGAACTCGGGCAACTCGTCCAGGAAAAGCACGCCGTTGTGAGCCATCGAGATCTCGCCCGGCATCGGGTGGACGCCGCCGCCGCAGAGACCGGCGTCGGAGATGGTGTGGTGCGGCGACCGGAAGGGCCGCGTGGCCACCAGCCCGCGCCCGTTGAGCTTGCCGCCGACGGAGTGGATCTTGGTGGTCTCCAGCGCTTCGTCGGGCGTCAGGGGCGGCAGGATGGTGGGCAGGCGGCGGGCCAGCATCGTCTTGCCCGATCCCGGCGGACCCACCATCAGCGCGTTGTGCCCCCCGGCGGCGGCCACCTCCAACGCCCGCTTGACGTTCTCCTGCCCCCGCACGTCGGAGAAGTCGATGGCGTAGTGGTGGGCTTCTTCGAAGAGGGCTTTGAAGTCCTGCCGGAAGGGCGGCGGCGCCTCGGGGCTGCCCGTGAGCACGCGGCAGGCATCCACGATGGTCTCGATGGGATACACGTCGAGGCCCTCGACGACGGCGGCTTCGGGCGCGTTGGCCGCCGGCACGAGCACGCCGCGCTTGCCCTCCTGCCGCGCCCGCATCGCCATCGAGAGCACGCCGCGCACCGGACGCACGGCGCCGGTCAGCGCCAGCTCGCCGGTGATGACGAGCCGGTCGAGCACGGCGGGGTCGAAGCCGTCGCCGGTGGCCATCAGGCCCATGGCAATGGGCAGGTCGAAAGCGGCGCCCTCCTTGCGCACGTCCGCCGGGGCCAGGTTGATGGTCGTCTTGCCGCGCGGATAGCTCAGCCCGGTGTTGCGCAAGGCGGCCCAGATGCGATGCAGGCTCTCGCGCACCGCGCCGTCGGGCAGACCCACCACGGTGTACTCCGGCATGCCGCCGACGACGTGCGTCTCGATCTCGATGGGCAGGGCTTCGACGCCCAGCGTGGCGCTGCTCCAGATGTGCGAAAGCATGGCGTTTGGGAAAAGGGAATTTCGTTATCGGGAAATGGTTATGGGAATATGATGGAGCCAAGCACCCCCACCCTTTCCCATTTTCCCTTTCCCATTTCCCAATCCCTCTCTCAGTATAGACACCACCAGCGGGGCGATATAACCTCCTCCCGAAATAAAACAGGGGGAATCACCAAAAAAAATCGACGGGGCGGCCCCCAGTCACGCCCCCGCGCCCCTCCGGCTATTCGGACACTGGCTTGTAGGAACCCCAGGCAGCTACCATCAGGACGACAAAGGTCAGGCTTCTGAACATCGCAAACATGGCACACCTCCGTTGAATGGACGAAGCGTTTCTGGCAGTGCGGGAGCAGCCGCGCCGGCTCGCATCCCGCCTTCATCCTGCTACACGAAAAAAAGCCGCGATTGGCTCACGCCGGCGCCCTCAAACGACGATGGACGAACGACGACGGACGAACGACCAGGGGCCAAAGCCATCGTCGGTCGTTCATCGTCCGTCGTCGCGCACTTGTCGCAGCCTGTGCCTATTTTCTGCCATCGAGCACCTGAAATAGCGGCCCGACGATGCCGACACGCGCGCCAGGAGCACCTGCCGAACCCCAGACCCCGCCTGCCACCCGGCGCATCTTCGTCAGCTATGCGCGGGAGGATGCGCAGTGGGCGGAAGAGCGCACCCGCGTGTTGCGCGCGATCGATCACCACGTCTTCTTCGATCAGGACAGCATCCGCGCGGGCGCCGCCTGGCCGGACGTGCTCCGCGTCGAAATCGACGGGTCCGACCTCGTGTGGCTCGGATGGTCGAAGTACGCGGCGCAATCGGAGTGGGTGCGCGAGGAATACACGGCGGCACTGGCGAAGGGCGACGGCCGCCTGCGCATCGACCTGCTCGACGACACGCCGCTGCCCGAAGCGCTGGCCCACATCCAGGCCGAAAAATGGACCTTCGCCCGCCCGGCGCTCGACCGGCTGATCCGCGACCTGAAGCGCCCCTTGCCCGGCGGCACCCCGCAACCGACGGTCCTGCTGCGTGCCGAGTATACGGTGGTCCCGTTCATGGGGCGAGCGGCGTTGATCGACGCATTGCGCGCGTGGTGCTTCTCCGACCCCCCGTTTCGCGCCGCGCTCTACACCGGCCCCGGCGGCGCGGGCAAGACGCGGCTCTGCTTCGAACTCTGCGAACGCCTCCACGCTGACGGCTGGGACGCCGGCTTCCTCGACCGCGACGCCTTCGGACGCCTGGTAGCTACCGAGCCGGAACGCATCGGCGACCTGCTGCATCCCCGCCTGCCCAGGATGATGGTGCTCGACTACGCCGAGACAAGGCGCGAGCAGGTAAAGGCGATCTTCCAGACCGCCCTCGCCAAGAAATCCGGCCCGCCGATCCGCGTGGTGCTCCTGGCCCGCTCCGAGGGCGACTGGTGGGGCGAACTCCTCCGTAGCGACTACGAACTGCAAGAATTGCTGGGCGCAGACGCCACGCCCCACCTGCTGAAACCCCTCGCCCCCGAAGAAACCGACCGCCGCCGCATCTTCGAGGCCGCCGCCGAAGCCTTTGCGCCCCTGCTCCACCGCCCCGTGCCGCCCGCGCCGAACCTCGCGGGGCGCGACTTCGACCGCGTGCTGTTCCTCCACGTGGCCGCCCTCGCCGCCGTCCTCGGCCAGACGGCACCCGACCCTTACGCGCTGATCGACTTCATCCTGGAGCACGAGGAGCGGTACTGGCAGCGCAAAGCCGAAGACCTCGGCGTGGCGCCGCCCCTGCGCCCAACCCTCGGCGCCTGCGCCGCGCTGCTGACGCTGGCCGGCGGCGCCCCCTCGCGCGACGCGCTGGCCGACGTGCTGGCACGCAACCCGGACCTGGCCGACGCGCCCCGCCTCCAACGCAAAGAACTGGCCCGCGTCTTCTCGGTCCTCTACGGCACGGACGGACGCATCGAGGCGGTGCAGCCGGACCTGCTGGGCGAACGCCTCGTGGCGCGCACCTTCCTGCAGGAGCCGAGTCTGACCACCTGCTGGTTTGACGACGCCGCTTCCGACGAGATGGCGAACGGATTGACCGTGCTCAACCGCGCCGTGGCGCACACGTCGGAGGCGGCCCGCTGGCTGGCCGAGGCCCTGCGCCACGACGTGGAGCGCCTGGCCCCCGCCGCCATCGCCGTGGCGGTGGAAAACGGCGACCCGATAGGCCGGATCCTGGCAGAATGCCTCGAAGCCCGGCCCCACCCCGAGCTATCCGCGCGGCTCGAACCTGAGGTTCCTTATCCAACGGTGGCGCTGCGCGAACTGGCCGTCGTCGTCACCGCCCAGGCGCTGGAAGCCGCCACCGAAGAGACGAAACGGGCCGGGTTGCTGAACAACTTCAGCGTCAGGCTCAGCGCTCTGGGACGGCGCGAGCAGGCCCTCAAGGCCACCGAGGAAGCCGTCGATCTCTACCGTCGCCTGGCCCACCAACGGCCCGACGCCTTCCTGCCAGACCTCGCAGGGAGCCTCAACAACCTCGGCATCAGGCTCAGCGATCTCGGACGGCGCGAGCAGGCCCTCAAGGCCACCGAGGAAGCCGTCGATCTCTACCGTCGCCT
>JBFGTT010000180.1:0-6912 GCA_041565995.1 Rhodothermales bacterium | reverse complement strand
TCTGGTAAGTCAGTCCGGAGGCGAGCACGAGGGATTTTCGAGGACAGCGACCCGCGACTTTTGCGCCGGTAGTGCAGCGGAAGCCCCGTAGGGGCGACCCGTTTGTAGCACAGCCCCACTCCCCGAAGAAGCTCCGTAGGAGCGACCTGTGAAGGATCAGGCCAGCCTCGATCCGCTCCCTGCACAGCCCGACCCCGCGTGCATCAAACGGGATCCGCTGTCCTCGTGCCGCTCAGGCGACGCGGCGAAACCAGTCGGTCACTTTTTTGACGAGCACGGCGGCGGTGACGGCGCGGGCGGCCTTGAGAAGCGACTCGGCGAAATCGACGCCGTGGCTCGCCTTTTCGCGCACGGCGCCGGGGAGTTCCCGCGCGGTATCCTGCAGGGCGTGCGCCGTCTTAGCCGAACGCTCGGCCACGGCTTCGCCCAGCGCGGCGGCCCGCTCCGTGGCGCTCTCGGCCACCTCACCGGCGCGGCGCACCACCTCCTCACCGAAGTCGTGGGCTTTGCGCGCCAGCGCGTCTACGGCTTCGGAGGCGCGTTCGGAGACGACGTCGCCTACGTCGTGGGCGTAGCGTTGCGCCTGCGAGGCCAGCCTCCGGCTCTGCAGCCGCAGGCGCTCCGAGAGCGGCGGGGGCGGCTTCGGCGTCAAGGCGGCCGAGAGCAGGCGACCGATGACGAGGCCCGCCCCGACGGCCAGCGCCACGGCCAGCGTCGGGTTCTCCTGCACCCACGTCCGCGCCCGCTCCCGCGCCTGCTCTACGTCGATCTTGGCGACTTCGCGGCGCAGCTTCGCGACGGAGTCTTGCAGCTCCTGTTTGGCCCTGGCGTACGTCTCGGCGATCTCGGCGGCCTTTTCTTTGACCTCCTCTTTAATCCCGCCGGCCTCGGCGGCAGCCTCGGCGGCGTCGGCGGGTGCGCCGTTGGTCACCTGCGCGGCCTGCTCCTTGCCCAGGGTCTTTTCGTCAGGGTTTTTATCTTTGTCTGCCACGGTATGCCTCCTCTATCGAATGGTTATTGGACGGTCGGCGGCCCCTTCAGCGACGCATCAGCACGCCGACGAAGACGCCGGCGGCGAAAGCGCCGAGCATGGCGAGGGTCTGGTTCTCCCGCACCCAGGCCAGCGTGGCCTCCATCAGCGGAGCGACGCCCTGCCCCTCCTCGTCGAGCGACGGCTCGTCCGAAAGGGAGGGCGGCGGGGCCGGCTCAGGCTCCGGGTCGAGGGTGTCTTGTTCGAGCATGGCGGTGTGCCTCCCTGGCAGGGGCGTTCATGTTCGGCGGGAGGGCGGGCCGGACGACGCGCCTGCCGTCCGTCGTCGTGCGGCCTCCCCCGGAAAGCGCGCTATTTGCGTGAGAGCAGCACGCCAAGGACCACGCCGAAGGCGAGGGCGCCCAGCAGCGGCCCGCCGGGATGGCGGCGGACGTAGTCCTGCGTGGTGTTGTAGACGTGGCGGGCCTGCCCGGCCAGTTGCGTAGCGGCCTCGGAGAGCCGGTCGAAGGCTTCGGCGGCGGCCAGTTCGAGGCGATGGGCGCCTTCGTCGAAGAGCGCCTCCACGTCGTCGAGGTCCGGCTCGAAGTCGAAGTCGGGCGGGGCGCCGTCGTGGGGGCCGGAGGCGGCCTCCGGCGTCGGGTCGGGCGTTGCTTTTTTCCTGGGCATGGCTCCCTCCTGGTCGGTTCGCGACGCGCTGGCAGGCGGCTTCGCCTGGGTTCGGTACGGGAGAAACGCCACGCGCGCTCCCGCCAGGCAGCCTCATATTCTTTCTTACTTCGCACAATAAGAACGTTCCGGTCGTCGTCTTTTATTTGCTGACGCTTTCACATCTTAATTCATTCCTCACCGAAGCCGGGCCGGCATGGAGCCAAAGCGTTTCGGCTGCGTTAACGACACCGCGCGCCGCCCCGGCGCTGCCGACCCGTCCCCGGCCCTCCCCGTGCTCATGATCGTGCAGCCCCCTCCCCTGCCCCGCCGCCGGCTCCTGGCCGCCTCGTTGCTGGCGCTGCTGCTGACGGCGGCAGCCGCCGCGCCGGCGCCGGCCCAGCGGGCCGAGCAGCGCCCCGAACAAGCCTTCGCCGCCGCCTACCGGCTCTACGCCGACCAGCTCTACGAGCAGGCTATCGACGGCTTCGGCGCCTTCCGCGCGGCCTACCCGGACCACGTCAGCGCCGCCGAAGCGCTCTACTACCAGGCCGAGTCGTCGCTGGCCGTCGGGCACACCGAGCAGGCCGTGGCGCTCTTCCGGCAGTTCCAGCAGCGCTACCCGGCGCATCCGATGGCGTTCCAGGCCCGCCTGGCCCTCGGCCAGTACTTCTACCAGAGCAACGCCTACGAACGCGCCATCGTGACGCTCAACGACGTGCTCGCCGACGACCCACCCCCCTCCATCGCCGCCAAAGCGCTCTACTGGATGGGCGAGTCGGCGCAGAACCTGGGCCGCACCGCCGAGGCGCTGCGCTACTACCGCCAGGCCGCCGACGACTATCGCTTCACCGACACCGCGCCCATCGCCCTCTACGCCATCGCCTACACGCACGTCCAGCAGGACCAACTCGACGAGGCCGCGCGCGCCTTCGAACTGCTTGCCGCGCGCTACCCGGACTCCCCCTACGCCCGCAACATCGGCCTGGCCCTGGCCGAGGTCTACTACGAACTGGGCGACTACCAGCGCGTCGTCGAGGAAATCCAGCGCCGGCTGCCGCAGCTCGAACCGGCCGCGCGCGAACGCGCCACGTTCTTCCTGGCCGAAGCCTACAACCAGCTCCGCGACAGCGAGAACGCCATCGTCTACTACCGACGCTTCACCGAGGGCGACCCCGCCAGCCCCTACCATCGCCGCGCCCTCTTCGGCCTGGCCTGGAACTATTACGAGGAGGGCGTCCACCAGTGGGCCGCCGACCACTTCGCCCAGGCCCGCGAAGGCCACGACGACGACCTGGCCATGCGCGCGACCTACTACGAGGCCGTCAACCGCGTCCTGGCCGACCAGAAACGACAGGCCATCCCCCTCTTCGAGGCCGTCGCCGCAGGCTGGCCCGACGGCCCCCTGGCCGCCCACGCCCTCTACGAGATGGGCACGGTGCAGTACGACCTGCGCCTCTGGAGCGACGCCCACGACACCTACGGACGCCTCATCCAGACCTACGCCTCCTCCGACCTGCTCGGCGAGGCCCTCCGCCAGCGCGGCTACACCGCCATCGCCCTGGGCGACTTCGACCGCGCCTTCCGCGACTTCGACCGCGCCGTGGCCCTCGACGCCGCCCCACGAGAACTCAAGGAAGAGATCATCTTCCAGAAAGCCTGGCTGCTCTACCGTACCGAAAAATACGCCGACGCCGCCCCCGCCTTCATGGGCCTCTACGAACAGAATCCGGCGGCGCCCAAGGCCGGCGAGGCGCTCTTCTGGGCCGCCGAAAGCTTCTACCAGACCAACCAGTACGACCGCGCCACCCGCCTCTTTCAACAATATCTGAAGGACTATCCCGGCGGCGGCAACGTCGACGCCGCCCACTACGCCCTCGGCTGGACCTACTTCCGCCGGGGCGACTACGGCGCCGCCGTCGGCGCCTTCAACACCTTCCTGAAGGACTACCGCGACGACGCCGGCTTCGTCCCCTACCGCACCGACGCCGAACTGCGCCTGGCCGACAGCTACTACGCCCTCAAGCGCTATCCCGAAGCCATCCGCACCTACCAACGCCTCGCCGACGACGGCGAGGACTACGCGCTCTACCAGATCGGGCAGGCCTTCAACAACGCCGGCGACGCCTTCGAGGCCATCAACGCCTTCCGCGACCTGCTCCTGCGCAGCCCGGACAGCAACTTCCGCGAAGAAGCGCAGTACACGCTCGGCTTTCTCTACTTCCAGAACCAGGACTACGACCAGGCCGTCGCCGAGTACCGCAAGCTGATCCGCGCCTACCCGCGCGACCCGCTCGCAGCCAAAGCCCAGTACGGCATCGGCGACGCACTCTTCAACGCCGGACGACTCGAAGAAGCCGTGCAGGCCTACACCGAGGTGCTCGAACGCTATCCCAACAGCCCGTTCGTCTCCGACGCCGCCGCCGGCATCGGCTACGCCCTCATCGGCATGCAGGACGAGCAGCGCGCCGAAGCCCTCATCGACGCCTTCGTCTCGGCCCACCCCGACTCGCCCGTCGTGCCCGAACTGCGCTTCCGGCAGGCCGAGGTCAAGCTGCGGAGCGGGCGCAAAGACGCGGCGCTGGCCGACTTCCAGGCGTTCCTGCGCGCCTACGGCGCCTCGCCCCTGGCCGCCGACGCCTACTTCTACCTGGGCACGCTCTACGCCGAACGCCGGCAGCCCGCCGACGCCGAGGCCGCGCTGCAACGCGTCGTGACCGCCTACCCGCAGAGCCGGCGCCGCGCCGAGGCCGCCGGCGCGCTGGGCCGGCTCTACCTGGACCAGGGCCGCCACGCCGAAGCCCTGGAGATCTACCGCCAGCAGGAACGGATGCAGGCCGGCGACGCCCGGCTGGCAGCGGAGGCACGCTACGGGCAGAGCCAGGCGTTGCTGGCCCTCGGCCGCGCCGACGAAGCCGAAGCCCTGCTGCGCGAAGCCTCGCGGGCCGATCCCGACGCGCCGGAATCCGTCCCGGCCCGGCTGGGCCTGGCGCGCGTCTACGAGCAGTCCGGGCGCACGACGGAAGCCCTCGGCCTCTACCGGCAGGTGGTGGCCGCCAGCCGCGAAGAGGCCGGCGCCGAGGCGCTCTATCACCTGGGCAACCTGCTGCTGCGCCAGGGCGACGCGCGCGCCGCCCTCAGCGAACTGAGCCGCATGCCGGTGCTCTTCGCCGGCTTCCCCGACTGGCTGGCGCAGGGCTACCTGCTCCAGGCCCGCGCCTTCCGCAGCCTCGGCCAGACCGGCGAGGCCTCGCGCCTCTACGACCGGGTCATCGAAGAGTACCGGGGCACCCGCTACGCCGAACAGGCCACGCGGGAGAAAGCTACGCTTTGAGGGTGGGAGGTTGGGGGTATGGAAGTGTGGGGGTGAACAGATGCTACACCAATGTGAGGAAGTAAAACGTAAAGCGTGAGGCCGCTCCGTAGAAACGGTGCCAGAAGCACCCTTCCGTTTTACGCTTTACGTTTACTTTCGAACAAAATACACCTGTGCCGCAGCCGATGGAGTCCATCTAACCGCGTCACACGCGCAACGACAAGCATGAGCTTCAAGACAGGTTCGATCCTCCTCGCCGCGCTGCTCCTCGGGGCGCTGCCGCCTGGCGCGCGCGCACAGGTCGATACGACGCGCACGGTGCTGCCGGACATCGCCCCGCGTGAGGTGGAAATCCGGGGGCAGCTCGAAATCGCGTTTCCGGCCCTGCAGCGGCAACCGCTCGTGGGATTCAACCCGCCGCCCCGCGTGCCCAACATCCCGGCCGGGCGGCGGCCTTTCGTCGAGGACTACCGCCGGGCCGGCGGCGACATGCCGGCCAGCGCGTTGCGGCGTCCGCAGCCGCCCTCGGCACTCAGCGGCGCCGCCTATCCGCCCCAGCGGGGGCAGGTCGAGGGCGTCGGCGGGCGCTACTACAGCCGGAGCGTCCGTGCCCGCGTGGCCGCCCCGATGGATGCGAAGACGGCGCTGCTTACCCGGCTCGACTACGCCGGCTCCGACGGGCATACGCCCTCCGAGGCACAGCCGCGCAGCCGCTTCGACGCCGTCGAGGGCGGGCTGGGCGTGCAGTACACCGGCGCGCGCTGGGCCGTCGGCGGCGGCCTGGAGGGCTTCTACGAGACCTACGACCTCTACGGCGCCGTGCCGACTTCGCCGGGAGGTCCGGCCCTGGTGCGCCTGCCGCCCGTACGCACCGGGCAGGGCGGCGCCGGCACCTTCCGCCTCCGCACCGTGGCCGGCACGCCGGTGACGCTCAACCTGGGCCTGCGCCTGAGCGCCGCCCGCTTCGACACGCGCCTCCTCGAAGGAGACGCCGCCGACGCCGCGCCCGAACTGACCGAACGGCGCTTCGAGGCCGACCTGGACCTCGCACGGGCCATCCCCTCCGGCAGCGTCTGGATCGACGGCGCCGTCTCCGCCGGCAGCCTCGCCGACGGCCTGGGCACCTCCACCTCGCTCGACGGCGGCGCCGGGCTGCGCCTGCACGCCGGCCGCCTGCTCCACGTGACCGTCGGCGGGCGCTTCCTGGCCGCCTTCAGCACGACCGGCGGCCCCGTCCGCGCTAACGAGACCGCCCGCATCGGCTACGCCTCGCCCGACATCCGGGTCGAGCTGGTGCCCGCGCGGGGGTTGCGCTTCTACGCCCAGAACCGCCCCGGCATGGCGCCCAACGCCCTGGCCGACGCCCTCCGCACCCACCCGTACCTCGTCGCACAGCCGGTGCTGCGCCCGACGCTCCGCTCCGTCGACGCCGAGGCGGGCGCCAACGTGTTCCTGGGGCCGGTGCAGGTGGCGCTGCAAGCAGGCTTCCAGGAAATGCCGCAATACCTGTTCTTCGAGAACGCGCCGGAGACGGGCTTCGACGCCGGCTTCACGGCCCTGCGCTACGCCAGGGCGCAGGTCTACCACGCCGGCGGCAGCGTCTCGATCAACCTGCCCGCCGGGCTCTACGCCATGCTCGGCGCCTCCTACCGCGACGGACGCCTGCCCGACGCCGGCGACGCCGACATCCCCTACTTCGCCCCCATCGTCGGCGAGGGCACGCTCTCCTACTCGTTTGCCGGCAGCCGGGGCCTGCTCCAGCTGACGGGCCACTACGAAAACGCCCGCCCCGTCAGCCGCAACGAAAGCCGCGAAGTGGGCGCCTACCTCGACCTCGACGCCGAAGCCGCCTACAACGTCACGAAGCTCCTGGGTCTGGTCGTCCGCCTCGACAACATCGGCGGCAACGACAACGCGCGCTGGGACCGCTACCCGGAGCCGCCGCTGGTGCTCGGCGCCG
>JBFGTT010000179.1:0-6924 GCA_041565995.1 Rhodothermales bacterium | reverse complement strand
GAAGGCGTCCATCGGGGTCGAACGGCCCGGAGGGGTCCCGTGAGGTGTTCCGCGGAGGGGGCGGAACGGACCCTGCGTCCGCCCGCCGAACGGAGGATTGTACCCCCGCGGAGGCCGGCGGGTGGTCCGACCCGGCGAGCCGCGGCTACGTCGATGGGCCACCCCGGGCGGGGGCGCGGGACGAAGCGGCGGGGCGGGCGCGTCTCGGCGCCGCCGCGAACCGGGTAGCCGGCGCGCTGCCAGGCCGGGAAGCCGCCGTCGAGCACGGCCACGGCGCCGTGCCCCATCCAGCGGAGCACCCACCAGAGCCGCGCCGCGATGCCGCCGCCGGCGTCGTCGTAGGCGACGACCTGCACGGCGGCGTCGATGCCCCAGCGCGAGAGCGTCGCGGCGAAAGCGTCCACGGCGGGCAGGGGATGGCGCCCGGTGGTGCCGGGGCGGACGGGGCCGGAGAGGTCGTCGTCGAGGTGGGCGTAGAGCGCGCCGGGGACGTGCGCCTCCAGGTAGGCGCCTCGGCCCCGCCCGGTGTCGTCCAGCGAAAACCGGCAATCGACGACGGCCCAGGCGGGATCGTCGAGGTGCGCGCGCAACGTGGCGGGCGCGACGAGCGTGGTGTAGGACATCGGGGAACGAGGGTGGTTGAGGGTTCAGGCGTTTGGGCGCTCGCGGGTCGGCGTCGGTCGATATCACCGACACAAAAACACGCCGGCGCGCGAACACTCCAACACGAAAACAGCCCTTGCCGTTCGCGCAACTCCGGCCTATCTTTCGCGTTGGACGCAGCGGAGTTCGTATTCACCTCCTAATTCAGCCATACCCTATGTCAGCCGATGCACCAACCCTGACGCACGTCAATCCACGAGGAGGAATTCAGATGGTGGACGTTTCCGAGAAAGCGGACTCGGTGCGGACCGCCGTGGCCGCCGGGCGCGTGCTCCTGGGCGAAGAAGCCTTCCGGCTCGTCCAGGAGAACAAGATTCGCAAGGGCGACGTCCTGGCCGCCGCGCAGATTGCCGGCATCATGGGCGCCAAGCAAACCAGCAAGCTCATCCCGCTCTGCCACGACGTCTACGTGAAGGGCGTCGAGGTCGAGTTTACGCTCAACGAAGCCGACTACGCCGTCGAGATCCAGGCCTACGCCAAGACCGTCGGCCCCACCGGCGTCGAGATGGAATCGCTCACGGCGGTTTCCATCGCGGCGCTGACCATCTACGACATGTGCAAGTCCGTCTCCAAAGCCATCCGCATCACCGACGTGCATTTGCTGGCCAAGACCGGCGGGCAAAGCGGCGACTACCGCAAAGGACAACCCGAGGTTATTGGGAAATAGAACGTGGTGGTCCGGCTCCAGGCGCCGTGCTCAACCTGACCTTTTCCACTACCCCTTCTCCAATTCCTAATTCGCCACGCTCATGGATGACATCCTCGGCCTCTCCAGCTTCCTGCTCATCGTGCTGTTGGCGGTGGGCCTGGTGATCTTGTTCTACGTGGTCCCGATGCGCCTGTGGATCACGGCCATCTTCTCCGGCGTCCGCATCAAGCTCTTCCGCGACCTGGTAGGGATGCGCCTGCGCCAGGTCAAGCCCGATCAAATCGTCCGGCCGCTCATCACGGCGCACAAGGCCGGCATCTCCGTCGATACGTCGCAACTGGAGGCGCACTACCTGGCCGGCGGGCACGTGCAGCAGGTCGTCAACGCGCTGATCTCCGCCGACAAGGCCAACATCGACCTGTCGTTCGAGCGGGCCACAGCCATCGACCTGGCCGGGCGCGACGTGTTCGAGGCCGTGCAGGTCTCGGTCAATCCGAAGGTCATCGAGACCCCGCCCATCTCGGCCATCGCCAAAGACGGCATCCAGCTCCGGGCCATCGCCCGCGTGACGGTGCGGGCCAACATCGAGCGGCTCGTCGGCGGCGCCGGCGAGGAGACCATCATCGCCCGCGTGGGCGAAGGCATCGTCTCGACCATCGGCTCGTCGATCTCGCACGCGGCGGTGCTCGAAAACCCGGACATCATCTCGAAGACCGTCCTGGCTAAGGGCCTCGACTCCGGCACGGCCTTCGAGATCCTCTCGATCGACATCGCCGACGTGGACGTGGGCGAAAACATCGGCGCCAAGCTCCAGACGGACCAGGCCGAGGCCGACCTGCAGGTGGCCCGCGCCAAGGCCGAGGAGCGCCGCGCCGCCGCCGTGGCGCACGAGCAGGAGATGAGCGCCCGCGTCGAGGAAGAGCGCGCCAACGTCATCGCCGCCGAAGCCCGCATCCCCGAAGCCATCGCCGAAGCCTTCCGCAACGGCAACCTCGGCGTGATGGACTACTACAACCTGCGCAACATCCAGGCCGACACGCAAATGCGCAAAGCCATCGGCGGCGACCCCAGCAAGTCGCAAGAGATCTGATTGACGGGTGGTCGTAGCGCCGAGAGGACGTATGGACCGTTGAGCAAACCCTCGTCCATACCCCGGATCATGTCCGGGTTAGGCTTGCCACACTTCCACCCGTCCATACCGTTTCTCCAGGCATGGCTGACCACGACGAACGGCTGGACCGCGCGGTGCGGCTGACGGCTTTTGCCACGCTCGGCCTCGTCGGCGTCACCAACGACCTGGCCCGCACGGTGCTGGCCGGCCTCGAAGGCGCCGACCCGGAGCTGGTGGCCGAGGAGACGCTGTGCCTGGCCGCCACCGCCACCGCCCGCGCCGCCGAGGTGGGCCTGCGCGACGACCCGGCCCTGGCCCAGGCCCTCGCCGCGCCGCTGCTGGCCCTGCCCTTCACCTACCGCGACTACCTCGTCGGCGGCGCGATGATCGCGCAGCAGGAGGCCGCCCTGCTCGACGCCAACGACCAGGTCTACCAGCGCCTGGCACGCAAGCAGCAGTTCTACACCGTCCACCTGCCGCCCGGCCAGTTCCCCGGCGAGCGCCTGCTAATCGACAAGATGGGGCTGTGGATGGGCCGCATCAGCCCGCCCCGCCTGCCCGAACCGCCCACCGAACGCCTCCAACGCCTCGGCTGCGTGCCGACGCTGCTGACGCACCTGAAGCTGGTGCTGGCCTTCGCCCGGCAGCAACAGGTTCCGGAGTAGGGATCTGCCGACGACGCGTCTTTCGTCGGCTCGCCAGGCCCGCCCCGCCTCCCTACGAACAGGGCACGCCGTGCGTTATCTTATCGGAAATGCACCGGCTCTCAGGAGAGCGCCGCCCATGTCGAAAAAGGCGGACACCTGGGAAGGCGGGACGTAAGGCCGGAGGAATTGGGAAATAGAAAATGGTCCGGGAGGGCGCTTCGCCCAACCCTTTTCCAATTACCAATCGCCCCCATTACTTCTCTTCCCGAACGATGCGGACCAGGTCGATGCGGTTGGCGGTGGCCTGCAAGATGACGAAGCGGAGGCCGTCGATCAGGTGTTCTTCCTGCGGGACCGGGATGACGCCCAGGCGTTCGAGCAGGTAGCCGGCTACCGTGTCGTAGTCGCCTTCGGGCAGGGTCAGCCCGAAGCGCTCGTTGAGCTCGTCGAGGGGCACGCGCCCGCTGGCGACGAAGGTGCCCTCGTCCACCTGGCGCATGATGTCGTCGTCGGTGTCGAACTCGTCCTGGATGTCGCCGAAGAGTTCTTCGAGCAGGTCTTCGCGCGTGACCAGCCCGGCGGTGCCGCCGTACTCGTCGATGACGACGGCGATGGAGGTGGTCGTCCCCAGGAACTCTTGCAGCAGGTCCTTCGAGAGCTTCGACTCGGGCACGAACTTGGCCGGGCGCATCATCTGCTGCACCGACGCCGGCTGCTGGAAGAGGTCGTAGGCGAAGACGATGCCGACGATGTTGTCGATGTTCTCGCGGTAGGCGGGCAGCTTCGAGTGACCCGTCTCGATGAACCGCTGCCGCAGGTCCTCCAGCGTAATGTTTTCATCGACGGCGACGATGTCGGTGCGCGGCACCATCGACTCTTTGACGCGGATGCTGCCGAGGGCGAAGACGTTGGTGAGCAACTCGCTCTCCTCCTCGTCGAGGTCCAACTCGCCGCTCTCGCGGCTCTCCTGGATGATGATCTCGAAGTCGCGCCGCATGAACTGCGAGAGGCTCGCGGCGTCGGCGCGGATGAGGCGCACCAGCACCGACGCCGACCAGCCGGCCAGCTTCACCATCGGCAGCAGCACGTAGTACGAGACGCGCAGCGGCAGCGCCAGCACGAAGATGATCCGGTTGGAGATCTCCCGCATGACCGACTTGGGCAGGATCTCTCCGAAGATGAGCACGAGGATCGTGGCGATGAAGGTCTGCGTTGCGAGCACGACGACGTGGAGGCCGCCCAGGCCCAGATCCAGCGTGGCGCCGAAGAACTGCTCCAGCGGGGGCCGGAGGTAGAAAGCCATCAGCGTCGAGTAGATGACCAGGCAGACGTTGTTGCCCACCAGCGTCGTCGTCAGGAACGTGGCCGGGTTGGCGAGGAAATCCCGCACGATGCCCGCGACGAGGCCGCCGCGCCGGGCGACGACCTCCACGCGCAGCCGGTTGGCCGTCACGAAGGCGATCTCTGAGCCGGAGAAGAACGCGCTCAGCACGAGCATCAGCAGGATGATGAGGAACAGATCCATCTACAGCGTGGGTGAAGGACGGGGACGCGCCCTACTACGAAACAGGCAACGGCGAAGTTCGAGGCGGCGGCTCCGGGGCCGGTTTCCATCCGCATTCCGCATTCCGCAATCCGAAATCCGGAGGGGATCAGTTGCGCAGGCGTTGTTGTTGCCGGGCTTCCTCTTCCTGCTCCGTCTCGTAGGTATCGATCTCGCTGAGCAGGTCCGTCGGGCGGGCGAAGACCTCTTCGATCTGCTCGACGGAGGCTTCGGTTTCTTCGACTTCGCTGAGCAGCAGGTCGAGCTGGTAGGTGATCTCTTCGGGATTGCGCAGCGTCAGCGACTGTTCGTGGATGTACTTGATCACGTCCTCGATGGTCTCGAGTTGCGCTTCGATGATTTCGAGGTTTTCCTGGCTTTTTTTGAAGCGTTCGAGGCGCTGTTCGAGGATTTTGAGGCGGCGCTGTTTGATGGCACGCACGCGGGGCGCGTCGTCGGTCATGTCTTCGCGTAGCGCGGCGATAGAGCGCACCACCTCGTCCTCGGCGGTGTGCTGCGAGAACTGTTCGTAGCGTTCTTTCTGGTAGAGCAGGTTGAGGTAGGAGTCGAGCAGGCCGTCGATCTTGGTCAGGTGGCTCTCGAGCAGGCCCTGCGAGGCGTAGCTGAGCTTGCGGTAGTTGTTCTCGATTTCCTTTTCGAGATCCTTGAGCCGGTAGTAGCGCTTCTGGTTAGGCCGGTTGAGCAGGCGCCATATTTCTTTCTTCGAGGGCGGTTTGGCCAGTTCGGCGGCCTGCCGGGCGCGCACGATCTTGCGGAAGCGTTCCTGGCGGGGCACGGTGCCCAGAAAGACCAGCTCCAGCGCCGCCGCAAACAACAGCACCGTCTCGAAGAGAAAGTCCGGACCGATGAGGCTGGCTCCGAACGCCGTGACCATCGCCGCGATGAGGAACGTGAGGTTCCACGGGTTCAGGAAGGCTTCTTTGGTATAGTTGATGTTGGCCTCGTTCATGCGGGTGCGAACGGCTGGTTCGGAGGCGCGGCGGCCTTCCGGGGCGATGCAGGCGCGCGGACGGTGCGCGCTACGTCATGCGCCCGATGGTCTTGTCGGGGCGTTCGGGCGCGGCGGGCGGGTCGGAGTGCTCTTCCGGGCGCGCAGGCGGCGCCTGCCGTCCCATCGACTTGGAGGCGGCCGGGCCGGGGGCCGGCTCCTCCGCCGTGCCCATCTCTTGCTTGATCTGCCGGAGCAGGGATTTGGCCCTGGCCTCGAGCAGTTCGGCTTCCAACGCCTCCTCGTTACGGGCCGGCGTCGCTTCGGTGTCGGCGTCGGCGGATGAAGTTTCGTCGAGCGTTGTGCCCTCCAGGGCCACTTCCAGGCGGGCCTCCTGCTGAGCCGTCTCCAGCGCCAGCTTCTCGACCATCTCGTCGTGGACGTCGAAGGTCGCCTCGGAGCCGCCTACCATGTCGCTCAAGGCCTGGTTGACGCGCTGGCGGCGTTTGAGCAGGTGGACGGCCTCCTTGAGCTTTTTGAGCGCGCGCAGGTGCTCCTTTTCGGCTTCCTTGATGCGCTGATATTCTTCCGGCGTCATGTCGATCTCGGATGATGAACGGCAGCAGGCGGATAGGGTGGCAGCAGGCGCCCACTCCGCACTCCGCAATCCGCACTGAATCACTCGGTCTGGGTGCGTTCCTTGCCGAGGGTCTTGGCCTCCTGCTGGGCTTCCTGTTCGGGTAGTTCGAGGCGGGCTTCTTCTTGCGGGGCGCCCTCCTGCTGCCCGATGCCCATCTCCAGCTTGAACTGTTTGACGAGTTCGGCGGCGCGGATGGCTTCGGCGTCTTCCTCGATGCGGATGGCCTGCTGATCGACCGAGTCGAGCGCCAGTTCCATGCGGGCCTCGTGGCGCGCCGTCTGCTCTTCGATCCGCTGGATCATCTCGTCGTGCGTCTGGTCGATGCCGGCCACTTCGAACTGTTCGAGGGCGTCGGCCACTTTGGCCTGCCACTTGGACCGTTCGTGCGAGCGCAGGGCCTCTTTGGCCTCCTGGATCTTGCGATCTTTCTCGCGCATGAAGGCTTTCTTGACCTGGAGCGCCTTGTCGTAGGCCGCCGAGGCGTACTTGAGTTGCTCGCGGGTGCGTTCGAGCGAGCTGCGGGCTTTCTCCAGTTGCACGGCGTACTGCTGGGCAATGTCGTCGCGCCCGGCCTGGATGCCGGCTTTGATCTTGGAGGTCAGCACTTCCACTTCCTGTTGGACGCGGCGCTCCTCCTTCTGCAGCAACATCACGTTGGCCTTCACCGTCGCGATGTTTTCGTTCATCTTCGGGACCTGGTCGTTCATCTCCCGGATGTTTTG
>JBFGTT010000178.1:0-6944 GCA_041565995.1 Rhodothermales bacterium | reverse complement strand
CGTCGCGCACGGAGACGAGGGGCCGCCCCGCCAGGGCGCCGCCCAACACCGGCCCGAACGCCTCGCTCCCGTAGCCGAAGACGCCCACGTCGAAGTAGGCGCGCACGCCTTCGTCCTGCGACTTGGTGCAGCGCACCACCATTTCTTGCAGCAGGCGGTTGAGGGCACTCGTCAGGCGTTGCGCCCGGCTGCCGTCCCCGTTGCACCCGAAGGGCAAGTTCATCGAGGCGGACTGGTCGATCAGGAAAAGGAGGCAGCCCGGCTGGTGGCGGCTGATCTCTGCGGCATACGGCATGGGGGTCCCCGTCTGCGACGTGAAACGATCTCGCCCGCTGCGCGCGGCGCGTCTCCCGCGCGCCCGATGTCGAAGTATCGGCCAAAACGCGCCCGTCTTGAGTTCGGCGCCCCTGGCGGCGTGTGGGAGGGTGGGGGATGGACGTGTGGGGGTCCGGGCGTTTGGCCAAAACGACGCGCTGAAGCAACGGGGGGATAAGGAGCGCGGTGCGAGCTGGACGGGAGTTGGCAGGGAGATGGGCCGGAGCAAGGTAGGAGCTAGAGCGGCGTTGGGAGGGCGCTGGACCGGAGCAGCAGGCCGGCAGCGCGTTCTATCCCCGATCTTCTATCCTCGACCTGGCATCCTCTCCCACGCCGGTCAGGGTGCTCGTCCTACCGCAGGAAGGCCGTCGTCGCTTCGGCGGTTTCGCCGGCGATCTGGCGGTAATCTTCGACGAGGCGGATGAACTCGGCGCGGTAGCCGAAGGGGTCGGCGCCGCGCGCGTCGCGGGCCAGGGCCAGCACCTGCTCGGCGGTGGCGGCGCCCCGGTGCTCGGATTCGCGCAGGATCATGCCGAAGGCGGCCACGGCGGCGGAGAAGTAGAAGTTGTCCGTGGCGGCGAGCCTGCCGGGGGCAGGGTTCGTCAGGGGCTGCTCGATGAGGCGGCTCGTGTCGCTGTCGGGCGCCTTGTAGCGGAGCTTGACGGTCATCAACTCGCCCGAGGCGTAGGCCGCCGCCGAGAGGTCGTTTTGCTGGTACTTGAGGGCGCCCCGGCCGCGCACGGCGGTCTGGGTCGGTGCGCCGACGGGGACGATCTCGTAGAGGGCTGTGACGGTGTGGCCCGCGCCCAGTTCGCCGGCGTCTTTGGCGTCGTCGTCGAAGTCTTCGTCGGCCAGGAGGCGGTTTTCGTAGCCGATGAGGCGGTAGGCGGCCACGAGCGCCGGGTTGAACTCGACCTGGATCTTGACGTCTTTGGCGATGGTGAAGAGTGTGGCGCCCAGTTCGCTCACGAACACCTTGCGGGCTTCGAGCGGGCCGTCGATGTAGGCGTAGTGGCCGTTGCCCTTGTCGGCGATTTGCTCCATCCTGGCGTCTTTCAGGTTGCCCGTGCCGAAGCCCAGGACGGTCAGGAAGGTGCCCTGCCGGCGCTTGTCTTCGATGAGGCGGACGAGTTCGGCGTCGCTGGAGACGCCGACGTTGAAGTCGCCGTCGGTGGCGAGCAGGACGCGGTTATTGCCGCCCTCGATGAAGTGGTCCCGGGCGACCTGGTAGGCCAGGTGGATGCCGTCGGCGCCCGCCGTCGAGCCGCCGGCTTCGAGGCGTTCGAGCGCGTCGAGGATGCGGTCTTTTTGGTCGCCGGGGGTGGAGGGCAGCACCAGGCCGGCGGCGCCCGCGTAGACCGCAATCGCCACGCGGTCGCGCGCTGTCAGTTCGCCCACGAGCATCCGGAAGGCTTGCTTGAGCAGCGGCAGCTTGTCCGGCGCATTCATCGACCCCGACACGTCGAGCAGGAAGACCAGGTTGCTGGCGGGGCGGTCGTCGGCGCGGAGGCGTTTGCCTTGCAGGCCGACGTGCACGAGCCGGTGCGCCGGGTTCCAGGGGGCCTCGCCCACTTCGGTGGTGATGGAGAAGGGCCGGTCGCCCTCCGGATCGGGATAGTCGTAGGTGAAATAGTTGACCATCTCCTCGATGCGCACGGCGTCTTTGGGCGGCAGGCGTCCTTCGCGGATGAAGCGCCGCAGGTTGCTGTAGGAAGCGGCGTCCACGTCGATGGAGAAGGTCGAGAGGGGATGGTCTTTGGCCTGCCGGAAGTCGTTCTCGGCGATGTAGGCGTACGCCTCGGTGTTGACCTCGGGCGGCAGCACGTGGGGCTGCGCGGCAGACTGCAGGCCGTATCGTAGCGCCAGGTCGCGGCGATCCGCCGCTGCCGGGTAGGGGGTCGTCGGCGCTCCGGCGACCGCCGCCTCGTCCTCGCGTGCGATTTCCTTTTCCGGCTCGCGCACGCCGGCCCGATCCGCGCAGCCGATGAGCACGGCGGCCAGCACGAGCGCGCCCGTGATCTGAAGCCCCAGTCGTTTCATGGTCTCCCCTCGTTGGGCCGGAAAAACACGCGCCGCCGCCGGGCTGCTTCTGGCAAGACCTGCTGCCGGTTTCCGCGTGGCTGCGCGGCGCGCTCTCTTGGGACTTTTAACGGGCAGGCCCGGCGGGTTATTGTGCCGCGTGCGCCCTCGTGCCAAATCCGCTTGCGCGGTTTTGGGTATGGACGTGTGGACGCATGGAGGTATGGACGAGGAAGAACCGGATCGGGTATCAGTTCAGGCGCAGGGCCATGAAGTGTGCGCCTTCGAGGGGGTTGAAGCGATAGGGCGCCGTCTCGCGGAAGCCGAGTGCCCGGTAGAGCGCCTGAGCCCGGTCCATCCCGTCGAGCGTGTCGAGGCGCATCAGGGCGTAGCCGCGTCGGCGGGCCTCGGCGATGGCGGCTTCGGCCAGCGCCCGCCCGATGCCCAGGCCCCGGAAGGCGGGGCGTACGAAGAGCCGCTTCATCTCGCACGCCGTGGGGTCGAGGCGGCGCAGGGCCACGCAGCCGGCCACCTGGCCGTCGGCTTCGGCCAGCAGCAGCGCGCCGTCGGGCGGGGCATAGCCGCCCGGCAGCGCGGCCAGTTCCTCGTCGAAGTGTTGAAAGGCCAGGTCGAACGGGAGCGAGGCGGCGTACTCCTCGAAGAGCGCCCGGACGTGCGCGTGGTGCGCCCCGGTGCGGGCGGGATAGATGGTGAGCATGACGGCGGGCGAAGCGGGGCGCGACGCCTGACCGACGCCGCGCTACCGTCCTTCGTAGCGGATTCGGAAGATGCGCCCCTGGAAGATGTCGGTCAGGTAGAGGCTGCCGTCGGGTCCTTCGGCGACGTCGAGCGGGTTGCCGAGGCCGGTGAAGCGGTAGACGGCGAAGTCCTCGAACGTTGGCGGCGAGGCGTTGGGATCTACGACCTGGATGCGCTTGGCGCGGTCGCCGGGGCCTTCGGAGTAGGTGCCGCCGAAGAGGACCAGGAACAGCTTGCCGCGATAGGCGGCGGGGAACTGGGTGCCCTGGTAGAAGAGCATGCCGGCGGGCGAGACGATCTGCGCCCAGGCGTGCAGCGGATCGGCGAAGACGCCCTGGCCGTCGCCGCCGCGCAGGCCCAGCCGCAGCGGCCAGCCGTAGTTGGCGCGTGCTTCGACGCGGTTGAGTTCGTCGAGTGTCTCCGGCCCGTTATCGACCGTGAAGAGCGCGCCGGCGGCGTCGAAGGCCAGGTCGAAGCAGTTGCGGAAGCCGTAGGCGTAGGTCAGCGATCCGGCAAACGGGTTGTCGTCGGGGCGGCTGCCGTCGGGATTCATACGCAGGATTTTGCCGTGCAGGGCGTCGGGGTCCTGGGCGGCGTCCTGCTCGTAGGCGTCGCCGGTGGAGACGTAGAGCTTGCCGTCGGGGCCGAAGGCCAGGCTTTCGATCTGATGGCCGGGGGCGCTCGGGACGCCGTCGAGCAGCATCGTGAAGTCCTGCCCCCGGTTATCGACGTCGGTGAAGCGGGCGACGGCGCCGAAGGTGCCGGCCCCGGTGCGCGTGGCGTAGGTGACGTAGACGTAGCGGTTCTGCGCGTAGTCGGGGTCGAAGGCGATGCCGAGCAGGCCGTTTTCGCCGGCGACGGGGAAGCCGCCGGTGGTGTGCGTCTGGACCTGCGCGAAAGGCTCAGGCAGCAGCACGCCGTCCTGCACGATGCGTATCTTGCCTGTCTGCAATTCGTTGAAGAACAGGCGGTTGGATCCGTCGGGCGCAAAGGCGAGGGAGGTGGGCAGGTTCAGCCCTCCGGCGAAGATCTCGACGCGGAAGCCCTCCGGCACGGTGATCGGTGGGACGAAGGCGGGCGGCTCCACCGGGGGGTTTTCCCCCGCGCTGTCGCAGCCGGCCTGCACGACGAGTATCCCGCCCGCCAACAGCGCCAGGGCCAGGGTGATCTGCTTGCTTTTCGAGGTTATCACGATGCTGTTTTTTTCGGATCGATGGGCTAGCGGTTGGTGGCAGGCAGCGGCGGCGCCTGGTCCGCCGGCAGGGGCGAGACGTAGGGCTTGCCGCCCGTCTTCTCCTCGAAAAACGCCTTTGCGGTCTCGCGCAGGGCGGCGTCGGTGAGCAGGTCCACGCCGGTGAGGGCCAGCACTTTGGCCGCCACGACGGCCCCCTTGACGCCCGCCTCGGTGCCGTGGCAGGCGGTGGTGGCCCAGCTATGCCAGGGCACATCGGCGGCGGCGGTGGTCACGCTGAAGCCTGCTGTGGGGGTGATGTAGCTGACCTCGGCCACGTCGGTCGAGCCGCCGCTGGGCGGCTCGGGCGTCTCGGCCAGCGGCCCGATTTCGGCGTCGAAGCCCTGCTCTTCGATCTCCAGAAAGCGCTGTAGTTCGCGGGCGAACGCCTGCTCCTCGTCGGTAAAGACCGGCGGGCCGACGATTTCCAGGTTCTGCTGCAACGCCGCCTGAAGCGGTCGGTTCAGATTGTACTCGTGGACGCCGGTGACCAGGAAGACCTTGTGCTCGGTGCGGGTGCCGAGTGCGGCGGCTTCGGCGATCTGGAGGATCCAGGCGTACCACCGCTCGACGCTCGGGCGGTCTACGTCGCGCACGTAGTACCAGGCTTTGGCGTACTCCGGCACCACGTTGGGGGCTTCGCCGGCGCGCGGGATGACGTAGTGGATGCGCGTGGTGGGCCGGACGTGTTCGCGCATCAGGTTGACGGCGTAGTTCATCAGTTCGACGGCGTCGAGGGCGCTGCGGCCGTTCCAGGGGTCGGAGGCGGCGTGCGCGGCCTGTCCGAAGAACTCGACTTCGAAGTTGTTCATGGCGCGGCCCGGTTGGTTGCGCACCTTGGTGTCGTCGCCCGGATGCCATTCGAGCGCGGCGTCGAGGTCGTCGAAGAGGCCTGCTTTGGCCATGTAGACCTTGCCCACGACGGTCTCTTCGGCGGGGGTGCCGTAGAGGCGGACGGTGCCGGCGAGGCCCTGCGCGGCCATCGCGCGTTTGAGCGCCAGCGCCGCGCCGACGCTCGCGGCGCCGAAGAGGTTGTGTCCGCAGCCGTGTCCGCTCGTGACGGCGTCGGGGCGGGGCGCCCGGCGGGGCACGGGGGCGTTGCCCACGCCCGGCAGCGCGTCGTACTCGGCCAGGATCCCGACGACGGGCCGGCCGCTGCCGTAGCTGGCGACGAACGCCGTCGGCATCCCGGCCACGCCCTGCTCGACGGCGAAGCCTTCGGCCTGCAGGATGCCCGCCAGCAGCGCCGCCGACTGCGTCTCCAGCAGCGCCGTCTCGGCGTAGGTCCACAGCGACATCGCCATGTTGCGGATGTCGGGTGCGAGGGCCTCGGCCTCGTCGAGCGCCGCCTGTTTCTGCGGCGAGAGTTGGGCGGCGGCGAAGCCGGCGCTGCCGGTCAGCAGCAGCGTCAAGAGCAGCACGTGTTTCATGGCGGCATGTTGCTTGGATGAAGGGGGCGGCTTCCCTCCTGCCCTAAGGAAGCGGATTACGCGCTCCGAAGCAAGCCTCATCGAGCGGCTCAGAGGGCCAGGCGCAGCGCCAGCAGCAGCACCAGCACGATGGCCGCGCTGATCGAGAGCGCCTCGTAGCTTCGGACCAGGTAGCCCAGCCAGAACGTCAGCAGCGCCGCCATCTCGGTAGTCAGCCCCAGGTGCTTTTCCGACTCCCGGTAGTATCCCAGCGCGATCAGCAGCAGCAGCGCGCCGAAGGTCAGGAGCGTGAAGCCCGGCACCGCGAGCAGGGCGCAGACGGCGCCCAGGAGCGCGATCGAAGGTGCGTACGCCCGCCGACTGCTTCTCGCCCGCCTCTCGGCTCTTGTAGCGCTCCGTGCCGACGAGCAGCCCGATGGCGAGCGCCTCGCCGAACGCCTTGAAAACCTCCAGGTCTACCTCCAACCCGCCCGCCTCCAGCCGTCGCGCGGCTAATACGTTGCCGGGTGCTCCTGTGGTGCTATCAGGGCGTCGCCGCGTCGCCCCTTCTCCGCAGCCTGCAAGCCTGCCCCGGGCTTGATCCGGGGTCGCCGCGTCGCATCGAGCAACGTGCAAACGCGGCAGGTCACAACGTGGGTTAATCTAACGAATCCCCGGCTAACTATGCCCGGCGAGGTTCAGCCGTAGCGCCCTTCGATGTAGTCGGCGGTTTGCTGGTGGGCGGGCGTGACGAACATCTCTTCGGTGCGCGTGTGCTCGACGAGGCGGCCCAGGAGCATGAAGGCGCACTCGTCGCTGGCGCGGCGGGCCTGCGCCATGTTGTGCGTGACGATGAGGATGGTGTAGTCGCCGCGCAACCGCCAGATCAACTCTTCGACGGCCTCGGTGGCTTTGGGGTCGAGCGCCGAGCACGGCTCGTCCATCAGCAGCACGGTGGGCTTGACGGGCAGCAGGCGGGCGATGCAGAGCTTCTGTTGCTCTTCGAGCGAGAGTTCGGTGGCCCGGCGGTCGAGGCGGTCTTTGGCGCTCTCCCACAGGAGCACCTGCCGCAGGGCCTGCTCGACGATGTCGTCCTGCTCGGCGCGGGTGGGTTTCTTGCGGGGTGCTTCGTGGAGGCGGTAGCCGAAGAGGATGTTGTCGCGGACGGAGATGGGCAGCGGGTTGGGGCGTTGGAAGACCATGCCGACCTG
>JBFGTT010000177.1:0-6960 GCA_041565995.1 Rhodothermales bacterium | reverse complement strand
CTCGTGGTTCTTTGTCCGGCATCATCCAATCCTCATCTTGCGGGTGTCGTTGAGATCGACTCGACGAGCTTCCGCGCGGCGATCACCGCTACCGGCAGAGCCCCCTCACCCCCGGTACCCCCGGAGGCCCTTGCCCAGATGAACGCGGGGAAGTTCACCGTGCTACTCCACGGTCTTGGTCTTACATACACCTCGCCCGCAAGCCACGAACTTACAGTTACCCTGGAGGCTGCCCATCATGAGAAAGCGGAGAACCGAATGGATTACCTGCTCGCCTCCCTGTGGGATCTCCGCACGTGGCCGTCAGCGTGTTGACCACCGTCTTCGGCATATCACAAGTGCCCCCGGAGTTGAAGAAAGACGTCAGCTTGATCAGAAAACTCACAGCCCGACTCGGAGACGAAAGCCGTGAACCGGACGATTGACACCGCCTGATCCATACTGGCTGGCTACGGAGCCACCATTGGCAGCCGCTTTCCCGCCAGCGGACTCGATCCCGTCGGGCACCCCGTCATTCGGGCTTCTCCCAGCGTGGCGTTCTCTTCTTCGGGAGTCCAAAATCCGCGCGCAGGGGCTCGCTTGGCGGCTGTCTCATCAGGGCTTTCCTCAACACATGGTCGAGGCCGCCGAGGCCGGCCTCGAACATGTGGGCCTCGCCCCTCTCCAGTGCGGCTACCGGCACGCCGCGCTGATACAGCACGCGGTTGGCGGCCAGGGCGGGGATGCGCGGTCCTGGCATGAGTGTCCCGGTGAGATTAAGTGGGTCGGCGGCGCTGATACTCAGCAGCGCCGGCGCGTCTGATGGCGGCCTTCGCCGCGTCGCACGCAGCAGCCCCACGGCTTCAGGTAGGCCGAAGTGCTCTCCGGGCATGCCTGCGACGAAGCGTCCGCCGCGCACCTCACCTCGCGCCTCGAGGCGCCAGAGCGTACGCACCAGATCGCGCCACGGCGGAAGGTGCTGCTCGCGACCGAGTAGTCGACGAAAGACGATGCCGTAGCGTCGCAGCAGGATGCGCGCGACGGCTTCGAGTTGCTGCTCCCTGTCCGGGGCAGCCGGCACCTGGTTGCCGGGCTCCAGGAGCGACCACCGCCCGGCGGTCTCCATCGAGAACGGCACCGTACGATGGCGGCGGTTGCCCCCATGCCGGGGACGGCGGCGGCTCGACGGCGTCAGCAGCACCCGCAGGCCGGCGTAGCTGTCTGCCGTGACGTGCCCGCTGCCTGCCAGTTCGGCCAGGACCCCTTCCAGCTGGGCCGGAAGCAGCCGGGTCTCTTGCACCAGTTCGTGAAAAAACAGGGCGCCACGACGAGTCAAGGCCTTGAAGACAGCCGCAGCCTGACCCGAGAGCGCCGACGGCGGCCACGCGGGCGCCGCGAGCGAGAGCCACAGCGGCAGATGGTCCCGTACCGAGAGCGCTATCGGCGTGGAACGGATCGGGGCCGCGCGCGGTGGCGCGTCCTGTCCGCGCGCGTTTCCGGCCAGACGCGCCCACGCCACGCGGCCTGTAAAGCACAGGGCGTCGAGCATGTACGGGTCGTAGGCCCCTACGCGTAACGCCAGCACGTCGTGCTCCCAGGCCCCGGCGGGCACCGAAAACCCGTCGAGTTGCTCGATCACCGCGTAGAGCCCCTCGAGACCGCTCGCGCGGTGCTCGGGTCCCGCCCGCTGCCAGGCGAAGAGGAACCGCATGAAGTCTGCCGTGCTGACGGGCTGTATCTCGGCCCGGAGGCGGTTGAGCGTGTAGCGGTGGATCCGTGCCAGCAGCCGCCGGTTGCACCATTCGAGGCCGTCGCCTTCCGCCGTGAAGCGGCCCCGCAGGAGGCTTCCTTCCGCCTCCAGCTCGCGCAGTGAGCGCGCCACCGCTGTTCCTGGTACGTGGAGGCTGCGGGCGAGCGCGTCTTCGCTCGTCGGGCCGGTAAACTCGAGATAGTTCCGGACGAGTTCGCGCGCAGCGATCTCCCGTGTCGCAAGAGGCGCCATCGGCAGCAAGGGCGGCTCGGCCACGGCCCCGTCCCAGAGGCCGAGGCCTTCGTGAAGGCGTTCTGCGGCCACCCAGAGTCGGGGTGCTTCCCGGCCCTCCAGGCATACCTTGGTTGCCCGCCCGGTTTCGCGGAGGATCTCGAAGAAGGGATGCCAGGCCGGCTCGGCCTCGCTGGCGGGCAGGCATCCCATGGAAAGCAGGACGTCGTGCAGTTCGTCGGCGTCGCGGGCGTCGGGCCGCACCTCGTCGCGCACCCGCGCTATCGCGGCCGGATCGAGCACGCCGAAGGCCTCTATGGACGACGGCTCGAAGGCCCGCCGGCGATAGACAGCCTGAGCGCGGCGCTCCTCTAGCGGCGCATCGTCCAGGAACGCATACGGGCTGGCCGAGAGTACTTCGTGGGCGAGTGCCGACGGCTCCGGCACGTCCCGGCTGATACACCGTAGTTCGCCGCGCTGCAGGGCTGCCAGCACCGCCTGCAGCCTGCCGACGTCCATCGCCTCGTGGAGGCAGTCGGAGAGCGTCTGGTGCACCAGGGGGTGGTCGGGCACCTCGCGCTCCCCCGCGATGTTTTCCAGACAGGCCAGCGCATCCGGGAAGACGGCCACGAGCAGGTCCTCCGCCTGCATGCGTTGCAGGGGCGGCGGCACCTTCCGGGCACCCCGCCGCCGGGGCACCGCCAGCGCCACGTTGACGTTCCAGCGCCAGCGCGTCTGAAACATGGGGGCATCCAGCACGGCCTGCACGAGGGTCTCGCCCACCGTCGCCGGTTGCAGGTACGTGAACACCTCGTCGAGGGGAAACGAGTGCTGCGGTCCCAGCGAGAGCAGCACGGCCTCTTCGGTGGCCGCAGCCTGGAGTTCGAAGTTGAAAGTGCGGCAGAAGCGTTTGCGCAGTGCCAGTCCCCAGGCGCGGTTGAGTCGCGCACCAAACGGGGCGTGAAGCACCAGTTGCATTCCCCCGGAAGCATCGAAGAAGCGTTCTACGACGAGTGTCTGCTGCGTCGGCAAGGCGCCGAGGACGCGCCGGGCCTCACGCAGGTAGGACAGGACTTGCTCGGCGGCTTCCGGGCCGGCGCGGGCCACCGCGGTCAGCCACCCAGCGTCGGCGCCCGGATCGCAAAGGTGCTCCTCAGCGGCGGCGCGCAGTCGGGCCACCGCCCGGGAGAGTTCGTCGCTGCGCGAGGGCGCCTCCCCGAACCAGAAGGGGATCGTCGGCGGCTGGCCGCGGCCGTCTTCGACACGGACCGTGCCGGACTCGATCCGGAGGATGCGCCACGAGGTGTTGCCGAGTTGAAAAATGTCGCCGGCCATGCTCTCGACGGCGAAGTCCTCGTTGACGGTGCCCACGAACGTCTGCTCGGGCTCTTGAACGACCCGGTAGTCTGCTTTGTCCGGGATGGCGCCGCCCGAGGTTAGCGCTACAAGCCGGGCGCCGCGCCGACCGCGGAGGCGTCCGTGGACCCGGTCGTGATGGACGAGCGCCCCGCGCCGTCCGTGCGGGGTGGCGAAGCCGCCTGCGAGCATGCGTACGACCTTGTCGAAGGTATGCCTGTCGAGCCGGCGATACGGCCAGGCCTGGGTGACCAGTGCATAAAGCTCGTCCAGGTCGTAGGGCTGCGCGGCCGTTTCCGCCACGAGCTGCTGGGCCAGCACGTCGAGCGGCGCCTCGAGCGGGTAAATGCTTTCCAGTTCGCCCTCCCGGAGCGCCCACAATAACGCCACCGACTCAACCAGGTCGTCGCGCGTGAGGGGGAAGAGCCTCCCTTTTGCGACGCCGCCCACATGGTGGCCGGCCCGTCCGACGCGTTGCAGGAGTGTCGCGATGGAGTGCGGAGAGCCGATCTGGCACACGAGGTCGACCGACCCGATGTCGATGCCCATCTCGAGCGAGGCCGTCGCCACGAGTGCTTTGAGGAGGCCCTGCTTCAGGCGCCGCTCGGCCTCCATGCGCCGGTCCGTAGCGAGGCTACCGTGGTGGGCACTCACCGCTTCCTCACCCAGGCGCTCGGCCAGATGGCGGGCGAGGCGTTCGGCCAGACGCCGCGTGTTGACGAAGACCAGCGTCGTCTCGTGCGCACTCACGAGTGTGCTCAGACGGTCATAGATCTCGGACCACACTGCCGCCGACGTCACTGCATCCAGCGGGGAGGCAGGCAACTCCAGGGCAAGATCCAGCGGGCGTTGATGTCCCTCGTCGATCACGACACACGGTCGCGCCTCGCCGCCGCCGGCGCCGACGAGGAACCGCGCCACCTCCTCTACCGGCCGCTGCGTCGCCGAAAGGCCGATGCGCTGCAACGGACGGCCGGCTAGGCGGTCAAGCCGCTCCAAGCTCAACGCCAGGTGGGCCCCGCGGCGCGACGGCACAAGCGCGTGGATCTCGTCGACGATGACGGTGCGGGCGGTGCGTAGCACCGAGCGCCCTCCCGAGGAGGTCAGCAGCAGGTAGAGCGACTCCGGCGTCGTCACGAGGATATGGGGAGGGCGGCGCACCATGGCTGCCCGCGCCGCCGCCGACGTGTCGCCCGTGCGTACGGCGGTTGTGATAGGCGGTGCGGAGAGTCCCTGCTGGAGGGCGAGCGCGGCGATACGCCGCCGTGGCCTGCCCAGGTTCACGTGCACGTCCGAGCTGAGCGCCTTGAGCGGCGACACGTAAACGACGCGCGTCTCGTCGGGGAGGCCACCCTCGGCCAGTCCTTCGCGAAAGAGCGCGTCTATTTCGTAGAGGAAAGCGGCCAGCGTCTTGCCGGCCCCCGTGGGGGCAGCGATCAGCGTGTGGTGCCCCGCTCGAATAGGAGGCCACCCGCGGGCCTGGGCGGGCGTGGGTGGCCCCAACTCGGTGGCGAACCAGTCGCCGATGAGCGGGTGAAAGCTCGATAGGGCCATGGTAGATCCTTGCGTCTACGACGCTCTTGAATCTCAGCGGTCCAGGGAAAGTGCTCCGCCTTTTTGCCGGATTGGCCGCCCGGCGCCCGGGCAGCCTCCTGAGACCGCGTTGATTGGAGTGACCGCGCTATGCAAGCCCCCCTTCATCTTGTCCTGCACGCGATAGAGAGGCGACCGTGCTGCCCGTAAAGAAGACCGGGATGCCGGAGAGCTTGTCCGAGCTGCCCCTCATTATACGGGATGGTTGAAAGTGACCACTGAGTGGTTGATTTTCAACCATGATCCGGCGAAACATCACCTCGGAAATGCCTGCCACCGTCCTGACTCATGGCGCGCGGAGATCGTCACTGCGGAGACGCGACCAATCGAGCGACAAAACCCGAACGAAGGCGCACACTGCAATGCCGTCGGCTCGGCAGCGTGTGTTTTCGCAAATCCGACCCTTTTCCTGCGTAGGAAAACAGCGCTTTTCACGAAAATGCGAGCGGCTTATATCACAACTAATATAACATAATCCGGGTCTGTGTAGAAGGATCCCATCGGTCCAGGGCCTACTATACTAACTACTAGCTGAGCTCGACTTTAGCCATTAGGCGGCATAGGCGAGCGTTTGGGTTAGCCTATGTAACAAAGGCCGAGGTATTTTCACCATCTCGGTCGCTGAACCAGACCCGAGAAAATACTCCGACTGCCAAAGGTGCTGCCGCACACAAGCCAGGGCATCGCTGAACGTCGGAACGGTCTTAGGATACCAGGCAGCCCGGCGTACCGTCAGCTTGTTTTGTTCTTTGAGACCATCGGCCAGCAGGGTCACCATCGAAAACAGACCCAGCAAAACCGGGGTGCTTCGTGCGATGGCCAGGTCCGACCATTGCCGCTGCGTTTCAACGCCCAGATGCGCACGGACCTCTTCAAAGGTGACTTCCACCGACCAACGACGCACGAAGGAGTGCACGATCTCCACAGCAGAGAGCCCCCGATTCGTCGACAAGAGCGCTGCTGGCTTGAGGCGACCCGACGGGTCGCGCAAGAGCACCCAGCGAATCGGCACGGCGGGCTTGCCATAGTGGAACCAGAGGCAGGTGCCTGTGGCAAGCTCCATCGCACGATCGGTGTGTCCGTACCACTGCGAGAGCACCACGGCTTGCCACCGCGTCTGGCGCGCTGCTACCACCTGAGCCAGTGTTGGCAAGCGCTTGCCTTTCTTGCGTGGTCGCCCCATCTGGCCCGGTCTGCGAGGCGGAGCCGGTTCGTAGAGGGCCGCATCGAGGCGCAGGCGTGTGATCACGCCAACGTGCTCCGAGACGGCGCTCAACAGATCCAGGGCGGCAAAACTGCTGTCGGCCACCACAATCAACACCCGATCAGGCAGCCAGCGCCGAAGCTGCAAGATCATCTGACGGGCGTAGTCGGTGAGTTTCTTGTGCCGGCGTCCCTGCTGTTGATGATAGCGTTGGCTGGGCGTGAGTACCGTTAGAAACGGCAAGGCCCAGATACGCTTGGCCCAGGGTACCTCGACCAGCAGCATCATGGAAAGCCAGCGCAAACCACTGGCCTTGACAAAGTGGCCTTTGCTACTGCGAACACTGTCGCGATAGATGCCTCGGGCTTTGATTTTCTTGCCCCAGCGCCGCTCCAGCGTATCGTCGAGGCCGAAGATCAGCGGCCCGGTCGGAGCCAGGCGGTGCAGCAGCAGGCGTAGCAGCACGAAGGCAGCCTGGCGCGGTGACCACCGGGCCTGACTCAGCAGCCGGTGGTACTTGTGAAAGCGATGTTCATGGCTCAGGCCCATGATGCGTAGCACCGAGGCGATGGTCCGTGCGCCCGGCGCCAAGATGGCTCCAGCAACCATCAGCGTTACATGGGGGAAGACGCGCTTTGAAAACAGGTCTTGAAATTCTATCATCAAGACGATGAACTCGGTCGGCAGGGACGGCATGGTAGTCCTCGTTTGGCGGCGAAGAACTACCGGCTACTCCTGCTGCCGAGTTCTGTTCAAAGAGCTAAAGTCGAGCTAAGAGCCTATCCGTAAATGCCTGAAATCAGTGCCAGGAACCCATCCCGCCCCTTTACCTTCGGTCAGTCGCCTT
>JBFGTT010000176.1:0-6968 GCA_041565995.1 Rhodothermales bacterium | reverse complement strand
GCAGCAAGCCGACGAGCAAACGCCTTCCGCCGCCCATTGACCCCGGAGGCTACGAAGCCATGCAGAACGAGCCAGACCTATTCGTGACGTCGAGATGCAGGGGTGCGGGGGGGTGGACCAAAAAACACCCACGCCGCCGCCATGCCTGGGGAGTATGCTGCCTGCTCGCCGTCCTGGCCGCGTGCGCGCCCACGGAAGGCACCAGCCCCGCCGGCGACGACGGCCCTGCGACCGGCGCGGCTGCGGCACTCGCCTTCAGCGAGGTAACCGAGCAGGCCGGCCTCGGCGCCTTCCGGCACGCCACCGGCGCCTTCGGCAATCGCTGGTTCCCCGAGTCGATGGGCTCCGGCGGCGGCTTCGTCGATTACGACGGAGACGGCTGGTACGACGTCCTCCTGGTAGGGGGCGGCACCTGGCCGGAGCACGACGGCGGCCGGGAAGGGCCGGTCGACGCCCTGCGCCTCTATCGCAACGAAGGCGCCCCGGGATCAGGTCCGGGGCAGGCTCCCACCTTCCGCGACGTGACGGCAACCGTCGGCCTGGCCGGCATCCGGGCCTACAGCATCGGCGTCACCGCCGCCGACTACGACAACGACGGCGACCAGGACCTCTACCTGACGACGCTCGGCGAGAACCTGCTCTTCCGCAACGACCCCGATCCACGCGGCACCGGCGGGCGCGTCTTCACCGAAGTGGGGCGCCGGGCCGGCGTCGCCGGGGCGTCCGAGTGGAGCACCTCGGCCCTCTTCTTCGACGCGGACCGCGACGGCCACGTCGACCTCTACGTGGGCAACTACGTCGACTGGTCGCCCGAGAACGACCTCGTGTGCATGCTCAAGGGCCAGATCCGCAGCTACTGCACGCCCGAACTCTACGTGGGCATCCCGGCGCGCTTCTACCACAACAACGGCGACGGCACCTTCAGCGACTGGACCGAGCAGGCCGGCTTCCTGCCCGCCCCCGGCAAGACGCTTGGCGTGGCCGAGTACGACGTGAACCGCGACGGCTGGTCCGACCTGCTCGTCGCCAACGACACGCAGCGGGATCTGTTCTACCTGAACAACGGCGACCCCGGATCGAGTCCGGGGCAGGCGGGTACCTTCACCGAGCAGGGCGCCCTCAGCGGGATGGCCTACGACGAGAACGGCAAGGCGCGCGCCGGCATGGGCATCGACGTCGGCGTGGTGGACGAGAGCGGCGAGCCGACCCTCTTCGTCGGCAACTTCTCAAAGGAGATGATCGGCGTCTACCGCCACATCGGCGACGGCTTGTTCGTCGACCGGGCGGCCATCTCGCAGATCGGGCGGCCGAGCCTGCTGACGCTCACGTTCGGCCTCTTCCTCTTCGACGTCGACCTCGACGGTGACCTGGACCTCTTCGCGGCCAACGGGCACGTGCAGCCCGAAATCGAGCAGACGCAAGAAGGCATCGGATACGCCGAACCGCCGCACCTTTTCATCAACCGGGGAGACGGGGTCTTCGACGACGTGGCGCCCGGCCTCGCCGGGCCGATGGCGCGTCCCTTCGTCGCGCGCGGAGCCGCCTACGCCGACTACGACCGGGACGGCGACCTGGACGTGCTGCTCACCGAAAATGGAGGACCGGCCCACCTCCTGCGCAACGACCTCCGGGGGGGGCGTGCCGTGCGCGTGCGCCTGGCAGGACGGACCAGCAACCGGGACGGCCTCTCAGCCCGCGTCGTCGCCCGCGTCGGCGAGCGGCGCATGGAACGGTTGGTCCGCACCGGCTCCAGCTTCCTGTCGGTCTCTGAAAAGGAGGCAACGTTCGGGCTGGGTCAGGCCAACCAGGTCGATTCGTTGATCGTCTACTGGCCCGGCGGCCAGGTAGACCGGCACGCGGGGCTGGCCGCCGGCATGGAGGTGCTGGTCGTCGAAGGCGGGGAGGCGCCCACCGTGCAACCGTTCGGTAGCGCCGGGCCGCTCGCCCGTCGCGACGCACAGAAGAGATAATGCCATGAGGAGGATCCTGTCTCGTCGAGCGACGCTGGGGCTGCTGCTCGTGCTATGCGGCCTCGCCGCGTGCGGGCGCGCGGAGCCGCCGCCGGACGTCGCACAGCCGATGAGCCCCGCCGTGCAACGCCTCCTGGTCCAGGGCACCGAAGCGCTGCAGCAGCACGCCTTCGTGCGCGCCTTTGCCTTCGCCGATAGCGCCGAGGCGCGGGCGCCGGGCCTGGCCGACGTCCCGTTCCTGCGCGGACGCATCTACGCCGAACTCGCCCGCCTCGACGAGGCCGAAGCGGCCTACCGGCAGACGCTGGCCATCCGCCCGACCTATCCCGGCGCCTGGCACAACCTGGGCAATACGGCGTACAGGCAGCAGAAGTACAGCGAAGCCGTCGGCTACTACCAGCGCGAACTCGCGGCCCACCCCGATCCGCGACCCTGGCGAGGCATCGCGCAGGCCTACGTCGAACTCGGCAAGACGGACAGCGCGCGCTATGCCTTCGAACAAGCGCTGGCCCTCGACAGCACCTTTGCCCAGGCGCACTTCGGGCTGGCGCTGTTGCTCGACGACCTGGGAGATACCGAGGGCGCCCTCTACGAAGCACAGCGCGCCGCGGCCCATGAACCGGACAGCCCCGAATACCAGTACCACGTTGGCGCCTACCTGGTCCGGCTCGGCCGTCCGGCTGAGGCGCTCGACCGCTTGCAGGGGGTCATCGAGCAGTGGCCCTGGCATCAGGGCGCGCACTACAACATGGCGCAGGCGCTGATGCGCCTCGGGCGCACGGAAGAAGCGCAGGGGCTTCAGGAGCGCGCCGAGGGTCTCCGCAAGCTGCAAGCGCAGATCTCGCACCACGAGAACACGGCCCGCGTCCAACCCACCGATCCCTACGCGCACGCGGGCCTCGGCTCGTTGCTGCGCCGCGCCGGGCGCTACAACGACGCCATGCACGCCTACCAGGTGGCGCTCTACCTGAACCCCGAAAACCTGGAGTTCCGCAACAACGTAGCCGTGCTGCATCTGCTCCAGCACGATACCACCGCCGCCATCCAGGCGTTCGAACAGATCGTGCGGGCCGACTCTGCGTACGCGCACGCCTGGCTCAACCTCGGCAGCCTCTACGCCATGTCCGGCGAGCCGGAGAAGGCGCGCGCGGCCTGGAGAACCGTGTTGCGCATCGAGCCGGGCAACGAACTCGCGCGCCGCTCGCTGGCCCGGTATTCTGCGCGCGCGCAGCGCCCCTGAGCACTGTTTCAAGCGGTCTGTTGTGCCGTCACACCGGGGCATCGCCTCACGAAACGTGCCCCGATGCCGCATGGCACCAGGGATGTCTTGAAACGGCCCTGGCCCCTCCCCCCGGCGTCGTTGCCTGGAGGACGGGCACGCCGGAGCTTCGGCGGGAACGACCCCCATACAGCGCAGGTTCGAAGCCGGGCGTTCCCGCTTTCCTTATCCCCGGTTGACATGTCGCTACCTTCAAGAGGCCTTGCCGTCTGGCTGGGTGCGTTGACGTGGATCGTCGTGCTGAACGCGTCTCCGGCATGGGCCCAATCCGCCATCGTGCGCGGTTTCGTGACCACCGAGGCGGAGGGGGAAGCGTTGCAAGGCGTCAACGTCACGCTCGAAGATCCCACCGGGGGGCGCTACGGCGCCGCCGCCGACGGAAACGGGTTTTACCTCATCCCGGGGGTTCCGCCCGGACGCTACCTGCTCCGCGCCTCGTTTATTGGTTTCGCAACCCACCTCGATACGCTGGACGTCGCTGCCGGCGACCGGTTGCTCATCAACATCGCCATGGAGGCTGGCTCCATCGCCCTGGAGGAGATCGCCGTCGAAGCGGATCGCGAGAGCGGCGCGGCGCGTGTGACCGCCGGCCTGCAATCCGTCCGGGCCGCAGACATCGAACTGGTTCCGGCACCGGACGTCTCGGGCGACCTGGTCTCGTACCTGTCTACGATGCCCGGCGTCGTGCTGATGGGCGACCGGGGCGGACAGATTTTCATTCGTGGCGGAGAGCCTACGCAGAACCTGACGTTGCTCGACGGCATGGATGTCTACCAGCCGTTTCACATCCTCGGCTTCTACTCGGCCTTCCCGACCGAGATCGTCCAGCGGGCCGACATCTATGCAGGCGGCTTCGGGACCCGGTTTACCGGGCGGGTCTCTTCCGTCATCGACGTGCAGACGCGCAACGGCAACAAACGCGCCCTGAGCGCTTCGGTGTCGGTGTCTCCGTTTACCAGTTCGGGCCGCCTGGAAGGGCCTTTGCTCAAGGATCGCATTTCCGTGCTGGGCGTGGCCCGCTACTCCCTGCTCGACCAATTCGCCTCCGAGTACGTGAAGGCGCCGCTGCCCTACACGTTCAACGACGTGTTCGGGAAAATGCACGTCGTGCTCGCGAGGAATCAGCAGCTCTCGGTGAGCGCCCTGCACACCTACGATAGCGGCACGCTGATCTCCGAAGAAGACTTTTTCGAACGCAACGATCAGATCGCCTGGCGCAATACCGCCGTCGGCCTTCGCTACCTGGTGGCTCCCCAATCCCTGTCGGTCCTGGGCGAACTGATCGTCTCGTATTCGCAATTGAAAAGCGAATTCGGCCCCGGCGCCGTTCCATCCCGCACGGCTGACCTCGAGACGGTCAACATCGCCCTCAACATGACCAATTATACGAGGCATTCGGAAGTCAACTGGGGGTTCTTTTTTCGCACGCCCACGTCCTCGTCCGAACTCGACGGGTTCTACCAAAACCTGCAGACGCGCGGTGAGGCATCGTCCAACGCCGGCTTTTATCTGGAACCGGAGGTGTATCTGGGGCAGGGCTTGTTTGTGCGCCCCGGCCTCAGCTTGCAGGCCTACGGCATAGCAGGAGGCGTGATCGAGCCGCGCGTGCGCCTGCGCTGGGAACGCGGCGTGCACCACTGGAGCGCCGCCGCCGGCGTCTACCGGCAATACCTCATCGGCCTGAGCGACCGACGCGACGCGACGAGCATCTTTACGGCCTGGGTAGAGACCCCCTTCGACCAGGGGACCCGCGCCGTCCACGCCTTGCTGGGCTACCGCGTGGAACCGCTGCCCGGGCTGGAAATCTCGCTGGAAGGCTTCTACAAGAAAATGGACCGGCTTTTCATTAGCGCGTGGACCACCTTCCCGAGCTTCTCGACCCGCCTGCAACAGGCCAACGGCCGGGCCGCCGGTTTCGACCTCCGCCTGGAAGCC
Organism: Rhodothermales bacterium; assembly: GCA_041565995.1. Lineage (GTDB taxonomy): Bacteria > Bacteroidota > Rhodothermia > Rhodothermales > JBFGTT01 > JBFGTT01. The sequence goes on along the minus strand of JBFGTT010000176.1, from coordinate 1,784 downwards.
CGACGCCCCTGGTTCTACGGCTTTATCAACTACGGCTACTCGTCCACCCTCTACGAGATCGATCCCGCCAGCCCGGCTCAGGTCGATCCCGGAAAATTCCGCCCGCCGCACGACCGGCGTCATCAAATCAATCTGCTGGCCAGCACCACCTTCTACGGCTTCGGCCTCAACGTGCGCTGGCAGTTCGGGTCCGGCTTGCCTTACACCCGCGTTGAAGGCTTCGACGGGTTCATCCTGATGGACGGCGCCGTCGACGTCCGGAGCGTGCGTGGGTTGCCGCGCGTCATCTACGAGCGCATTCCGTACCGGGCCGTTTTACCGTCCTATCACCGGCTCGACGTAACGCTGGATCGCACGTTTTCGGCGCCCGCCGGCGTGGACGTTACGGCCCAGGTGGGCGTCCTGAACGCCTACGACCGGACCAACCTCTTCGCGCTGGACCTGCTCACGGCGCAGCGCACCGACCAGTTGCCCTTCGTGCCCCTGGTGGGCCTGAAGGTCGAATTCTGAGCCGTTGGAGGCACCACCTACGCTTTACGCGAACCTAGACCATGCAACCTGCAAAGACGATGCGGTGGGGAAAGCAAGCCAGGCCGGTGCTGGGGCTGGTCGTCCTGCTCGGCGTCCTCGCTGCGGCCTCCGGATGTGAAGAGAGCGTCGATCCGATTATCGGCACCGAGCTTCCGTTCACCCTCTGGGGCTTCATGAATACCGGCGCCGACACCCAGTTCGTACGCGTCTTTCCCATCCGGGATCAACTCATTCCTGAGCAGGGGGGAGGGATCGACGCACGGGTGTTTTCGACCGACCTGACCACCGGGGATCAGCGCGAATGGACGTACGAGGCGGTGCAGTTCGATAGCCTGATAGAAGGGCACCTCTTCTGGGCGCCGTTCCGCGCCGAACACGAGCATCGCTACCGGCTGGAGGTCGTGCGGTCGGACGACGCCACGTCCCGCGTCACGGTGACGGTGCCCGCCGTCGTAGACTTTCAGATCGAAGTGACTCAGGGCAGCACCATCATCCCGGTTCGGATCATCGGAGACGTCCCCCATCTCGTCGGTCTTCGCGTCACCTACCACGCGGTCAACATCCCGCCGCAACTCGCCTGGCCGCCGGGGACCTCCATCGCCGGCGCCGTCCAGTATCCGGTCACGATCCTGTACGAAAACGTGGTGGAGAAGGTAGACGATGGGTGGGTCACCGAGATCGATATGGTGAGGGATTTTATCGCCGTCCGAGAAGTGTACCGGCTCAACTGCCTCATCACCGACGATCGGGGTAGCGCACCCGACGTATGGTTGCGCCAGATGGAGTTCAGCGCGCTGGCGGCGGATTCTTCGTGGGCGCCGCCGGGCGGGTCGTTTGAACCGAACATCATTTCGGTGCCGGGCACGTTCTCGAACGTAGAGAACGGCTACGGTTTCTTCGGTGCCGGCCAGGGCATCCGCTACGAATGGAGCCCGGATCAGACTGTGAGCCTTTTGGCAGGATATAACTTCGAACCCCGGTGTCAGGGGCTGTTTCCGCGACCGGAGCCGGAATGTATGGAGCCTCCTGTGCCGTGCATCAACGAGAGCATTCGGGATCTGTGGAGAATCTGGCTGCGGTAGGCGGCCCTGGATGTTGTTTAAGAAAGGGTGGGAGGTTGGGCGTATGGGGGTATGGACGTGTGGACGACGTTGCTGACGAGGGCGCCCGTTACGGTGCGCCGCCCCCGGCGTAGACGACGGTGACCTCCGTAGCCCCCTCCGGCACGGCGGCTTCGCTCTCAGTGCCGTCGG